>DATHBC010000341.1:0-2415 GCA_035296345.1 Pyrinomonadaceae bacterium
TAAATCCGCCCCCGGAAGCGGAATGACCGCCGCCGGCGAAAAGAAAAATGAAGCTAAAAATAAATGCAAACATAAAATAATTTCAAATTTGAAATCTGAAATTTCAAATTAAAATCCGGAATCTGAAATCCGAAATTTCAAATAAAAAGCGCAAAAAACTTACTTCAAAATATTTGTGCTGATTTTTTCCGCCAAAACTCTGGCTTCCGCCGCAATCTGACGGCGCGCCTCTTCGGCTTGCCGCGCCAGCGTCTCTTTTTCAGTCGCCATTTTTTGCTCGACTTCCGTTTTCACAATCTCGACTTTCGCCTGTCGCTGAGCCATCGCCGCGTTGCGCTCGGCTTCGATTTTGTGATAGCCTTCCGAGCGCGCTTCGCGCATGACGGTTTCAAAACGCGTGTTCTTTTCGGCGACCTGCCGCAAAATCGACTCGGCTTCGCCGAAACGACCGCCCTTGTTTTTCTCGCGCGACTCGATGACACGATTAATCGGGCGGAAAAACGTGCGGTTCAGAACCCAAATCATAATCAGAATCAGGGCGATGTGAATCAGAATCGTGCCGTCCGGCACAAGCTGAATCATGTTGCCTGCGGCAAAAGCTAAAACGACCATAATAATCAATTTTCTAAAGTATGAATTGCTCGGTTATCAGCAGCGAAAAAACTCGCTTACTTTCAAAAGAATCAAGCATATCACGCCCGCTTTTAGCGGTCAAGGAACGAGATTGAGAGGTTTGTGATTCTTTTCACTAAAGTGATTTACCGTAAAATTTTCATCGCTTTTACACCATTTCGTATCGACGGCAGACTATTTAGAATACGCGCTTTTAAAAATTTTTCCGGAAAGCGGCGCGAAAATCGAATAAAGTTGTCGCAGAAAATGCCGAAAACGAAGGGCATAGGTTTTGCTGTCACGGGAGCCAAAAGCTGAAGCGTTTTTCAAACAGCTTTCTCTTCCACAAAGCAATTTAGATTACGACACGAGTAGTAAGTAAGGAGAAAGTATATGCGTTTAGCCAGTCTTCTGTGGGCATTCGTTCTGTTGATGCCTCTTTTGTTATTCGACACCGTTTTTGCCAATCCGAATCCGACCGCCGCCGACGATTATATTCCGGAAGTGACGGCGCGCGTGGCGCGAATCAGCTTTCTGCGCGGCGAGGTTCAAATCAAACGCGCGGGCGGCAATGACTATTGGGAACGGGCGACGTTAAATCTGCCGCTCGTCGAAGGCGACCAGATTGCGACCGAACCCGGCGCGCGCCTTGAGATTCAGTTCGACCGCGATTCATTTCTGCGCCTGGCGGAAAATTCCTATCTGAAAATTACGACTTTAAGAGACGAAGGCATCGCGCTGAGCCTGCCGCAGGGCACTGTGAGCCTGCGCGTTTTGAGCTTTGATAAAAGCCGGACTTATTTTGAAATCGACGCGCCGCAGACGACCGTTTCGGTGCAGAAAACCGGAATGTATCGCATCGACGCGGGCGACAAGGATTCGACCCAGATTCGCGTGACGGCGACCGACGAGGCGGAAGCCCGAGTTTATTCGGAAAATTCCGGCTTTACCGTGCGCAACGGGCGCAGCGCGACCGTTTATCTGGACGGCGCAAATTCGGGCGAATGGCAGATGGCTGACGCCGCCCGCTATGCCGACGAATGGGACGAATGGGTTCTGGAACGCGACGCGCGCGTTGCCAGGCTTTTGCGCGAGGCTTATTACGATAAATATTACGACCGCGATATGTACGGCGCGGAGGATTTAAACGAGCACGGCGAATGGGTTTTCACGCGAAAATACGGCTGGGTCTGGCGACCTCACCGGAATTCGGTTTCTTCTTACGCCGACTGGTCACCGTATCGTTACGGTCACTGGCGCTGGGTTCCGCCTTACGGCTGGACGTGGGTCAACGACGAGCCCTGGGGATGGGCGACTTATCACCACGGGCGCTGGATTTATGTCGACGGCGAATGGAGCTGGACGCCTTATGCTTCTTATCGCCCGCGGCGCAGCTGGTGGCGTCCCGCGCTGGTCGTCGTCACCTGGTCGGGCAACCTGATTTGCTGGTATCCGCTGCCGTACGATTACGGTTATTACAACTACAACAATTATTATTACAGCAGTTACCACCACACGACGATTATCAATAACAACACGACCGTCGTTAACCCGACGCCGACTCCGAGCGTGACGCCGAATGCCGTTCCGGTTCCGCTGCCGGGCAAAGGTCCGAAAGCGCCGCCTCTACAGTCAATTCCGCCGGGCGCGGTCGTCGCCGTCGGCAAAGAGCAGTTCGGAACTCAGATAAAAGGCGCGAAATCTGCGCCGCTCGAAGTTGCCCGAGTGGTTTTGTCGAAAGACCCGGACGTGATGATTAAAGAAGCGCCGTCGCTTCCGGTCGGAGTCAGCCGCACGACGGCG
>DATHBC010000342.1:0-2080 GCA_035296345.1 Pyrinomonadaceae bacterium
GTTTTGCATTTATCTGACTTCTCTTCTTAAAATCTCGACCTCGTCGCCGTCGCGGACGGCAATCGTGTTTTCGTGAATCGGTACGGCTTCGCCGGCAAAATCGTCAATCGAATTGTAACGCTGCGAAAAATGCGTCAGAACCAGTTTCGCGGCGTTCGATTCGCGCGCGATTTCCGCCGCCTGCGCCGCCGTTAAATGCCCGTTCTTGACGGCTTCGCCGGTTTCCGACGCGAGATAAGTCGATTCGCAAATCAGGAAATCGACGTCTTTCGCCAGTTGATACGCGCCGTCGCAAAGGCGCGTGTCCATTATAAACGCCGCGCTCAAGCCTTTTTTAAAAACGCTGACTTCTGCGAGCAAAACCATTTTGCCGTCGATTTCGATTTTTCCTTCCGTCTTCAATCTGCCGACGTTTTTTCCGGAAACGCCCGCCGCGTTTAATTTTTCCGGCAGCATCGTCACGCTGTCTTTTTCCGCGAAACGATAGCCCCACGATTCGACCGAATGGTCGAGCCGGCGCGTTTCGATGGTCAGGCTTTTATTCTCGAAAATCACGCCCGCGCCGCGGAAAGGCTTTTCGGAAACGTTTGCCGCGTTGTAATAAACGGAAGAATTCCGCAAATTCTGCACGAATTTCCGCCCGTATTCGGGATAATAAATCTCGACTTCGTGCGGGATTCTGTCGAGCGAAAGACGCTGCAAGACTCCGGCTAAGCCCAGACAATGGTCGCCGTGAAAATGCGTGATAAAAATCTTTGTAATCTGCGAAGCCGAAACCCCGGCGTAAATCATCTGCCGCTGCGTGCCCTCGCCCGGGTCGAGCAGAAAGCCTTCCTCGTCCCAGCGGATAAAATAACCGTTATGATTGCGCTCGCGCGTCGGAACCTGACTCGCCGTTCCCAGAGCGATAAATACTCTTGAAGACATTTTTAAGTAGTGAAAAGTGAATAGCGAAAAGTGAATAGAGGTTGAAATATTGTCACGATTCGACTTTAATTTAAGCCAACAAATAGCAAACTAAAACTATTCACTATTCACTTTTCACTATTCACTAACTTTTCTTCGCCGCGTTCTGCTCGGTTAAATCAATCATTCGCTGCAGCGCGACGAGCGCGTAATTCTTTGTTTCATCGTCGACGACGATTTCGTTGACCACGTTTCCGTCAACCAGATTTTCCAGCGCCCAGGCGAGATTTTGCGGCGCGATGCGATACATCGTCGCGCACATGCACAAATCCGGCGCGAGCAGGCGAATGTCTTTGTCGGGAAAACGCTGCTGTAATCTATTAACGAGATTTACTTCCGTGCCGATTGCCCATTTCGTGCCGGGCGCGGCTTTTTCGACCGTGTTGATGATAAACGAAGTCGAGCCGTTTAAATCCGAAATCTCGACGACCTCGCGCATGCATTCCGGGTGAACGAGAACTTTCACATCGGGAATCTGCTTGCGGATTTGCTCGACGTGCCACGGTTTAAAGCGACCGTGAACCGAGCAATGACCGCGCCACAAAATCAATTTCGCTTCGTGCAGTTCTTCTTCCGTGTTGCCGCCGAGCTCTTCGTGCGGATTCCACAAAACCATCTTATCGAGCGGAATGCCGAATTTCGCGCCCGTATTGCGTCCGAGATGCTGGTCGGGAAAGAAAAACATCTTGTCGAATTCCTTCAGATAAACGTCGAACAGCGGCACGGCGTTCGACGAGGTGCAGACCACGCCCTGCTCGCGCCCGCAGAAGGCTTTTATCGCCGCGCTGGAATTCATATAAGTTATCGGCGCGACCTTTTGTTTTAAAACGCCGATTTCCCGAAGCTGCTGCCACGCGTCCTCGACCTGCTCGACCGTCGCCATATCAGCCATCGAACAGCCCGCGCCCATATCGGGCAAAATCACGCGCTGCTCGGGCTTGCCGAGAATATCCGCCGATTCCGCCATAAAATGCACGCCGCAGAAAACGATAAATTCCGCGTTCGTCTGAGACGCCATCACCGAAAGCTGGTAAGAATCGCCCTGCAAATCAGCGTGTTTAATCACGTCGTCGCGCTGGTAATGATGACCGAGAACGACCACGCGCGAGCCAAG
>DATHBC010000343.1:0-2032 GCA_035296345.1 Pyrinomonadaceae bacterium
GCAAACGAAACGCTGCTGCAATTTCAAGCCGACATTTTGCAGACGCCGGTCGTCCGCTCGCGCATCACGGAAACGACGGCGCTCGGCGCGGGTTATCTGGCGGGCTTGGCGGTCGGGTTCTGGAAATCGAAAGACGAAATCGAACAGGCGTGGCAAATCGATAAAGTTTTCGAGCCGCAGATGCCAGCCGAAAAAGCCCAAGAACTGCGGGCGAGATGGACAAAAGCGGTCGAGCGGGCGAAGGATTGGGAATAAAAGTAAAAAAGTGAAAAGATGAAAAAGAGCAGAACTAAACCACTCTGCACTGGAAGTGCAGAGGTTTAAGAATCGGAACGCAAATAGAATTTGCTTGATTTAATCTTTTCAGACTAAGAAAAGAAGACATAATAAATTCTTGCAATGAAATTGCATAGCTTCTACTAGCGTACTGGAACAGTGAAAAAGCAATCGCTGATTTTCGCGGGTTAACTTTTCCGCTTTTTCGCCTTTTCACTTTATAAACCTTTTCCATTCATCGCTTTCGGCAATTTGCCTGATTATCTGATTTCTGCGCTCTAAAAGCCGTTTCATATAATTTTTCAAAACAAAACGGTCAAAAATCCTGCCGAAAATCCAAAACGGAGCTTCGTAATAAAACTCGTCAATCATCAACGTTCCGTTTTCTTTAGTTTCAAAAAAATGCTCGTGACGCATAATTTTGAAAGCACCTTTTGTCATTTCGTCGCAGAAATAATTTGGCGCGTTCATCCCGGTAATTTTCACGCTCAGGTTTTGTTTTACGCCGAAATGCCGCGCCTGCCACGTGACGAAGTCGCCGTTTTCAATCAAGCCTCCGGTTTTGCCGGCAATCGCTTTTTCGCCCGTATTTTCCAGCGAGGCTTTGTGCAAATCAATGCTTCTCGCTAAATCGAAGCATCTTTCAACCGGCGCATCTATGAAAGTTTCCAGACGGATTTCGGGCATAGATAATTATTGAATTTTCTCAAAATAAAAACGAGGAACAAGCGCTCGTCCCTCGTTTTTTCCGAAATTAGTCATTTCTGCAATTAATTTTTCGCCACTAATCTTTGCCTTTCCGAAATCTCTTTGAAAACCACGGATTTGACAGCCGTTGATTCCAGAAACGGTTGTTTTGCGTTCAGGAAAAGTAGATTGACGTTTATTGTTTGCGCTGGCGGTGAAAATGATTCGACGTAAATCGTTTTTCGCTTGCCCGGTTTAATCCGCACGCGGCTTTCAAATTCGAGGCTTTGCGCCGCTTTTTTTGTCAGCGGGTCGAAGAATTCATAACGCCAGACGATTGACGTGATTTCCTTATCGCTCAGATTGCGGATTCTTATTCGATAAATAAATTTTTCGGACTCATTTTGCGCCGAAGAGTTTTCCGACGGGAAATTAGTGGTTTCTCCCTGCGGCGCGCCGCGCCGGTAATAATTTTTAAATGCTTTCGGCTCAGCCGTTTCCGGCTGCAAATACCAATCGAAATGTTCGATTTTTATCTGCGAAAGATTTTGCCGCGCGTCCAGCTCGGATTGCTGGGCGGAAATATTTACGACCGACAGCAACCAGCAAAGCATCAAAATCGTAAAATTTAAAGAAGTTTTTTTCATCTTCAATCTTCTCTCTCCATATGAAATTGGGCTTTAACTTGTTCTCATTGGACGTAGAGGTCAGAAACTTTTGCTTTTCCAACTCTGAAAAGATTATGAGAAACAAAAAGCGAGGAGCAATTTCTCGCTCCCCGCTTTTTGTTTCAGCCTTTTTATAAAATTAAATTAGCTGTCCTGATTTTCGCCCTTGTTGCCTTTTCCGCTGGCGGCGGCTTGGGCTTGCGGCAGCGGCAGCCCGACGGCGTCCGATTTCGATTCGGGTTCTGCTTCAGACATCGAATCGTCGGCTTCATTGACAATCATTTTGCCCGATTGTTTGGCGAAGGTCAGTTTAGCCGCGTCCGTGTCGAAGTCAATCGTCACCAGGTCGCCGGTCGAAACCTGCTCGGTCGCGACGAGATTTGATAAGGGATAAACCAGAA
>DATHBC010000344.1:0-1705 GCA_035296345.1 Pyrinomonadaceae bacterium
AGCCAAGCTTCAAAAATCGGTTTCGCGGCGGCATTCCCTTGCAGATAAACACCGCGAATTTTTCCGGTTCCGTTGTCGAGATTGTAATAAGCCGAGAGCTTTTCGTAATTCGCGCCCTTGATGATTTCGACCGGCGGCGGCGGTTGCTGAGGCTGTTGCGGTCTGCCGAACAAACCGCCCAAGCCGGCGCCTGCGGGCTCTTTTCTTTCGCCGAAATGCTGTTTGACGTACTCGCGCGAGCCGTGTAAGCCCTGTTCTTCGCCCGACCAGAGGGCGACGCGAATCGTCCGGCGCGGTTTCAAGCCCGAAGCCAGAAGAATGCGAGCCGCTTCCATCGCGACGGCGACTCCGGCGGCGTTGTCGGTCGCTCCGGTCGAAGAATGCCACGAATCGAGATGCCCGCCGAGCATCACGACCTCGTCTTTCAAAGCCGGGTCGGTTCCCGGAATTTCGGCAATCGTGTTGTAGCCCATCAGGTCTTCGTCGTGATACTGCGCCTGAATATCGACCGTCATTCGCGGCGTGACGCCGAGATTAATCATTCTGACCAGACGGTTGTAGTCTTCGGTCGCCATCGTCACCTGCGGAATGATTTTCGCTTCGTTTTCTTTTCTATACGGCTGAAACATGGTGCGCAGGTTAAAGCTTTCGAGATTGGTCGGCACGTCTACGCTGACCGTTGCGCCCTGTACGAAAAGCGTTCCGCCGCTTCCCTCGCGGCTGTTGTCGACCGCGACCGCCGCGCCTTCCTGCTGCAAAAACTGCCAGCGTTTCAAGCCGAACAAAAATTGTCTTTGCTGTTCTTCTCTTAACTTTTGACGCTGTTCCTCGGTTAGCTGCGGCTGCGGCTGCTGCGGGCGTCTTTGCGGATTGGGCGAGGTTTCATCCGCCATTTTTTTCAAATCCTCATCCGAATGACGCGCAAACAGAGATTTTTCTTCGGCTTTCACTTCGCGAATGGCGGAAACCAGAACGATTTTTCCGTTTAATTTGCCTTTAAACCTGTCTAAATCCGCTTCGGTTCTGGCGTCGAACAAAACGACGTCCGACGTCACCGCGCCTTTCGTCGAAGTCGTCCACGCCTTCGGATAAGCGATGACGGGAAAGCCCTGCGGCGCGACGACCTGCGCGTTGAAGCTTTTCAGAGACCAGCCGCGACCGAACGGTCCCCACGCTTCGAGACGCGCGTTCTGCATTCCCCATTTCGCCATCTGGTCGCGCGTCCATTCGTTGGCGCGTTTCATATTCGGCGAGTTGGTCAGGCGTCCGCCGATGACGTCGGTCAGGTAACTCAAAGTCTGCATGACCTGCGAATTTTTCGTGCCTTCTTCCCTGATGCGGTCGATTGTCTCTTTCGGCGCGCTGTAAATCTTAACGGTCGTCGCCGGAGCTGTCGCATTTGCGCCGGTTGTCGGCGCTGTTGTGGTATTGGTGTTTGTCGTCTGCTGCCCGAAAACTATGCCGGGCAGAAAAATTGCGTAAAGCAGAAAAACGACTGTCAGTTTACGTCGTAACATCTTCTTCTCGTACTCCTTGAAAAAATTGATTCCGATTTATTTGCAGAATGTTTGCTGATATTTATTACAGCGAATCTATGTAAAAGGTTTCAGGATAACTGATAACTGATAACTGATAGCTGATAGCTGATAACTGATAACTGATGTGAATCAAGAGTAGAAAATCAGACGAATGAATAAGCCTTATC
>DATHBC010000345.1:0-3082 GCA_035296345.1 Pyrinomonadaceae bacterium
AGGGCGGGCTGGCGGGCGGCGTGGAATACGGTTTTAAAAACTGGCTTTTTCGCGGAAACCTGAGCGCGCAGAAAACGGGCAATTACGCGACGCCGCTCGGCATCATTCCGAACAGTTCTTCGCGCTCGCACACGGGCGGCGCCGGCGTCGGGTATTACGGCAAGAGGGCGTTTATCAGCGGAACTTTCAACGCCGATATTCGCCGCTACGGGATTCCTTTCGCCGCGCTTTTCGAAGGCGGCGGAGAAGAATCCGCGCCGAACTCGCTCGGCGGCGAGCTGCCGTTCGTCGACGAAGACATAGACATCCGCATGCGCCGCTACAATTTCCGCGTCAACGGCGGGTTTCGCAACCTGAACAATTCACTCTTAAGCAGCGTCAACTACAATCTCGATTACACGAATTACCGTCACAAGGAAATCGAAACGGCTGCCGGCGGCGTCGACGAAATCGGCACGATTTTCGACAACAAAACTTTTTCGTATCGCTCCGTTTTCGAGCAGACCAAGCGCGGTCGCCTGACCGGGCGCTTCGGTTTGGAAGGCTTTAACCGCGATTACGTGGTCAACGGCGCGGAGCAGTTGATTCAAGGGAAGGTCAGGCATAATTCGCTCGCCTTTTTCGCGCTCGAAGAACTGAATTTCGAGCGCGTCAAATTCCAGTTCGGCGGGCGAGTCGAGCGCAACGGTTATCGACCGGAAAATCCGGATTTGCCGGAGCGCGCGTTTACGGGTTTTTCCGGCGGCTTCGGCGCGAATTTCGCGCTCTGGCAGGGCGGCGCGTTCATCGCCAATTACACGCATTCCTTCCGCGCGCCCGCGCTCGAAGAGCTTTACAACAACGGTCCGCACATCGGCACGATTTCCTTTGAAATCGGCAACGAAAACCTGCGCGCCGAACGCTCGAACGGTCTGGATTTTTCGCTCCGGCATTTGTCCGACCGCTTTCGCATCACGGGCGACGTTTATTATTACCGCATCAATAATTTCGTCTTTCAGGCATTGCAGGACGAGGACGGCGACGGGCAGCCGGATATTCTCGAAGGTCTGCCCGTGCGCCGCTACGAGCAGCAGGACAGCCGCTATCTGGGCGCGGAAATCAGCGCGGACATAACGATTAATAAATATCTCGTCTTTCTGGCGAGCGGCGACGTGGTCAAAGCCGAATTGACCGACGGCACGCCCTTGCCGCGAATCCCGCCGATGCGCGGTCGTCTCGGTCTGGACATTCGCCGTAACGGTTTGAGCATCCGCCCCGAAGCCGTTTTCGTCGGCAGGCGCGACGAGGGCGACATTTTTCCGCTCGAAACGCCGACCGCCGGCTATTCGCTCTTTAACGTCGCCGGTTCATATACCATCGGCAGACAGCATTACGCGCATATTTTCAGCTTTAACGCCTACAATCTGACGAATAAGCTGTATCGCAATCACCTCTCGTATATCAAAGACCTCGCGCCGGAAATCGGGCGCGGCGTCCGGTTCAGCTACACGGTCAGATTTTTCTAAATCGCCGGAGAACATTTATCATTTAACATTTAACATTTATCAATAACTTTCAGGTAAACACGCGCCTTTACAAGGTCGAAAGCCGTAAATGATAAATGATAAATGTTAAATGGTTATGGTCGCGCTCGAAAAGCGTCGCTCCAGCCGCCGCGCTCGCCCTTGCGATTGACCCGGCGGGCGGCGTAATACGCCTGTCTGCCGATGTCCGCCGCGGCGTTCCGTCAAACGCTTCGAGCGGGCGCAAGACCTGTCCATGTCTTGCCGGATAAACGAATACACCTGACGTAATTCTCTGACCGCGAGGGCGGATTCCGGCTGAAATTAAAGCCGCGAAAATTTATTCGTGTGAAAACGTCTGGAATATCGCGCCGAATTTCGGTATCCTTTCCGAAATGGATCCAATAACGATTACACTTCTGCTCCTCGTGGTTGCCCTTGTGCTTTTTGCCAGCGAGAAAATCCCCGTCGATGTAGTCGGCATCATTCTGGTCATCGGTTTGATAATGTCCGGTATCCTGAACGTGCAGGAAGGTTTACAGGGCTTCGGCGACAACATTATCATCACCATCGCCGGTCTTTTCGTGCTGACGGGCGGGCTGATAAAAACCGGCTTGGTCGATTTAATCGGGCGCAGGCTTTATCGGGTCGCCGGTCACAACGAGTTTTTTCTGACGACCCTGATAATGGTCGTCGCGGCGGTGTGCGCGTCGGTGCTGAAAAATACGACGACGACCGCGATGTTTCTGCCCGTCGTTATCGGCTTGTCGGAACGGGCGAAGATTCCGCCTTCGAAGCTTTTGATGCCGCTCGCTTTCGGCGCAATCCTGGGCGGAAGCTGCACGCTCATCGGAACTTCGACGAACCTGGCGGTTTCCAGCACGCTGGCGCGCTACCAGCAAAGCCCGGATTTTCCCGAACACGTCAAGCCTTTATTAGAGCCTTTTTCGATGTTCGAGCTGACGGCGGTCGGCGCGGCGGCGGCGGTCGCCGGGCTGATTTATATGCTCGTCATCGGCTTGCGGCTTTTGCCGACGCGCGGCGGCGAGGAATCTTTCACCGAGCAGTATCAAATCCGCGAATACATCTCGGAAGTTCTCGTTTTGCCCGGCTCGCATCTGATAGGGAAAACTCTGGGCGAGGCGGACATCAACCGCGAGCTGGATTTAAACGTCCTCGGCATCATTCGCGGCAAGGAAGAAAAAATCGCGCCGAGCGCGCGCGAGCGCATCGAGCTGAACGATTTGCTGATTGTCGAAGGAAAAATCGTCGACATCCTGCGCATCAAATCCGAAGCCGGTCTGGAAATCAAACCGGATTTTAAATTAAACGACCGCGTGCTGGAAGGCGGCGACGTCGAGCTTTTCGAAGTGATGGTCATGCGCGATTCGTTTCTGGTCGGGCAGAGCCTGAAAAGCGTCGGCTTTCGCAATAAATACAACCTGACCGTGCTGGCGGCGACGCGCCATAACGAGACGATTTTCGAAAAGCTCAGCACGATGAACCTGCGTTTCGGCGACGTTCTGCTCGTGCAGGGCAGGCGCGCCAACATCGAGCCTCTGGTGACGAGCGGGGATTTA
>DATHBC010000346.1:0-1586 GCA_035296345.1 Pyrinomonadaceae bacterium
CGACCATCTCCAATCTATCGCACCAAAATTCCGTCATTTCGCTCGACGCTTCGAGTTTTGAATCAATTTCCGCCGCGATCCAAACCACTTTGTCTTCGTCCGTAAAGGCACGTTCCTCGGAACCGACCGCCACCGCCGAGCGCGTCTCGTCCGCTACCTGACTGATTGCCGGATAAAAAGCCGCCGTGTGCGCGGTAAAAACGATTTGCGGCAGACGAATTTTTTCCATTTCTTCGCCGCTGTCGGCGATTTCATTTTCCGCCGCGTTTTCATACTTGTCTTTGTAGATCGAATAATCGAGCAGCGCGGCGGGCGCGTCCCGACCGTCGAAAGCCGCGAGAATCTCGCGCAAACCGATTGCCGATTTTTGCCGGTAAAATTTCGCCATCGTCTGCGGCGCGCGCTGCAGAAAATCCGAAAGCATTTCTCCGAAAACCAGAGCGCGATTCTCCGCCGTGTTTTCCAGCCGGACGCGAGCCGTTAGATAATCGTTCAAAACGTCGTTCTCGCTCATCGCCTCGACTGTGTTTGAAGACAGACGAACAATTTCGCTCGTGTTTAAAAGCGAGATCAAACGGTAAAAATCTTCGCGCGTCGAAACCGCCTCGTCCCGCCAATTTTTGAAAACGTCGCCAAGCGGGCGGCGGCGCGCATCGTTTTCAGCCGTCGGCGCGTCGTTCAAAAGCCGAACGACATTTTTTTGCGTTTCAAAGTCCGGCGCGATTTCCCGAAAAACCGAATCGTAAAATATACCGATTCTGCCGCCTAAAAGTTCGTCCGCATAAACTCTTTCGACTTTTTGAAAACTGTCTAAATCCATTTCAGCCGCGCGCGCCGCCTGCAGCAGAAATTTTATAAACGCCGGATTTCCATCGAACCGCCGGGCGATCAAATCGCGACTTTGCTCGCTGATTCGCACCGCGTATTTTTCCGCCAGGTTTTCCGCCAGCAATCCCGCCTCAATGAAGCCGAGCGGTTCGACGCGCAAAAATTCCGCTCCGGTTAATGTTGTATTTCCCGTTTGCGCAGCGTTAAATAAAAAACGTCTTCTGCCCGCCAAAACAAACGAAAGCGCCGAACGGCTGAAAACTTCCTTTAGCTCTTCGACAAAATCAACGTCGCCGGAAAACGATTCGGATTCGTGCAGATTGTCTATCATCACGAAAAAATTCGCGCCGTGGGCGGCGGCGCGCAGCGGCGCGCTCAGACAGTTTTTGACGAAAGCCAAGTCGGTGTCCAACTCGCTAGCGGTTTGGCGGCGGGCGGCGGTAGTTAAGCGGTCAATCCAATGCGCGTCGTCGGGCGCGGCGAGTTCGGCGAGTTCGCCGATGTCCGGCGAGGCGTCGAAAATCTTCGGCTCCTGATGGCGAAAGGCGACGGTTTGCGCGATAAAGGCGTGCAGAAAACGCACGGCGCAGTTTTTTGCCGTTTTATCCGCTTTCCGAACGGCGAAATAAAACGGAATCGCCCGACTTTGCGTGGAAAAAAGCCGGTCGTAAACTTGTTTGAGCAATTCCGTCGCCCCGGCGGCGGGTGCGGACAAAAGCAGCAGACCGCCGGAGTTCGCTTCGCCGTCAGCGCAGCGT
>DATHBC010000347.1:0-2857 GCA_035296345.1 Pyrinomonadaceae bacterium
GGCGCTGTTCGGTCCCGGCTGCAAAGGCGACCCGGAATAGATTTGACGAAATTTTTAGGAGTGAACGATGAATTTATTATTCGTCGTTCACTTTTTCTTTTAAATTCAAAATTTTTCACCGAAATTTCCGATTATTCGCTATAATGTTTAATTGTTCGCGGAAATCCGCGATTCCCGCCCGTATCGTTCGTTTCACAAAGTTAATCTCGTTCATTTCAAATTCAGCTTGGAAAATCCGCAGTAAAATGTAAAAATCGCGCCGTGCCCGCAGGCGGATGCCGTTTTTCCGACCCGAAAGATTTTAAAAGGAATTAAAGGCTTTTTGTAAATTTAGTAAAACCGGGCTTTACGCGCCGCCCGGGGCGTGTGCCCGGAAATTAAATGGAAAAATCAGACAATAAAAGCTTGGAAACACAATCAATCGCCGACGACGCGGCGGCAGCGGCGAGCAATGAAGCGCGGCGAAAAGTTCTCGTCCTGTTCGGCACGCGCCCGGAAGCGATAAAGCTCGCGCCCGTCATTCACGAATTGAGGGCGAAAAATTTTCGCACGGTCGTCGTTTCGTCCAGCCAGCACAAAGATTTGCTAAAGCCTTTTTTAAAGCTGCTCGCCGTCGAGACCGACTACGATTTGAAAGTGATGAGCCGGAATCAAACTCCGAACGAAGTTTGCTCGCGCGTGCTTTCAAAGCTGGACAAAATACTCGAAACGGAAAAGCCCGATTTGATTTTAGTGCAGGGCGACACGACGACGACACTGGCGGGCGCGCTCGCCGGATTTAACCGCCAAATCAAGGTCGGTCATATCGAAGCCGGCTTGCGCTCGGGAAATCTCCAGAGCCCGTTTCCCGAAGAAATGAACCGGCGTCTGACTTCGCAAATGGCGAGCTTTCATTTCGCCGCGACCGAGAAAAACAAGCGCAATCTCGCGGCGGAAGGCGTTTCAACCGAAAAAATCTTCGTCACCGGAAATACGGTCGTCGACTCCCTGCAGTTCATTCTCAAAAATCTCGCGCCGGGCGAAAAAATCCGCGAGACGATTGAGCAAACCAAAGGCTTGAAACGCATTTTGCTGACGACGCACAGGCGCGAGAGCTTCGGCGCGGCGATGAGCGGAAATTTGCAGGTTCTGGCTGATTTCGTCGAAAAAAGAAAAAACGTCTGCCTGATTTTCCCCGTTCACCCGAACCCGAACGTGCGCGCGGCGACCGAAAAAATCCTGGCGCGCCGGGAAAGAATCTTTTTATTAGAACCGCTCGATTACATGGATTTCGTCGCGCTGATGAAAAAATCGTGGCTGATTGTTTCCGATTCCGGCGGCGTGCAGGAAGAAGCGCCGAGCTTGGGCAAACCGCTTTTCGTCCTGCGCGAAAACACCGAGCGACCAGAAGCTGTCGAAGCGAAAATCGCCAAACTGGTCGGCGGCAATCCGCAAACCCTGCAAAAAATGCTGGAAGAAAACTACGCGGTTGAAACGTGGATAAAAAGCGTCCGCGAGATAAGAAATCCGTTCGGCGACGGCAGGGCGGCGAAAAAAATCGTCGAAATCGTGGCAAAGCAATTACGCGCCGAGCCACACAAAACGCGCAAATTAGGCACTGCGGCGACGGCGACCAAAATTCGCCCGGAATTTCAGATTTGAAATATCAGATTTCAGATTTGAAATATCAAATCTGAAATTTGAAATCAAAGTCGATTTAAAATTAATATCCGTAATCCGGAATCTGCAATGAATCAAACGCCCGAAAACAAAAAGCATCTTTTGACCGTTCTGGTCGAAGACTATTTTCACGTCGGCGCGTTTGAAAATCTCATCCGGCAGCGAAACTGGTCGCGCTTTGAGCCGCGATACGAGCGGAACACTTTGAAAACTCTGGATTTGCTGGACGAATTCGACACGAAAGCGACGTTTTTCGTGCTCGGCTGGATTGCCGAGCAAAACCCGAAGCTCGTCCGCGAAATCGTCGCGCGCGGTCACGAAGTCGCCTCGCGCGGCTTTTATCATCGTTCGCTGCGGCAACTGACGCCCGAAGAATTTCGCGAAGATTTGCGCAAATCCAATCGCGCGCTGGAAGCGGCGGGCGGGCAAAAAATCGCCGGCTATCGCGCGGCGGAAAAGCTCTCTTACGAGAAAGACACCTGGATTTTCGACGTTTTGGCGGAAGAAGGCTTTGTCTACGACGCCTCGTTTCTGCCGACGCGCAGGCAGGAAAAATCAAAGCGTTTCGCGCATCAGGTGCACGCGAACGGCAAGGCAATCTGGGAATTTCCGTATTCGACGCGCGATTTGGGCTTGGGACTTCTGCCGATTTCCGGCGGCAATTATTTCCGGCAGATTCCCTACACGCTGATGCGGAAATCCGTCCGCCAGTGGACTGAGCGAAACGACGAGCCGTTCGTTTTTTATTTCCACGTCTGGGAGCTCGACCCGGAACAGCCGCGCATCTCGGCGGCGTCGAATTATAATCGCGTTCGCCATTATCGCAAGCTCGATAAAATGGAGTGGATTTTAAGAGAAAATCTACAGCTTTACAATTTTGTCGACGCGGCGGAATTTCTCGGCATCAAGGCAGAGCCGCCCGCACAAGATTTGGGATTGCGGATTGCGGATTGCGGATTGGTCGTTGATAACGGCAAATCCCAAATCCCAAATCCCAAATCCGCAATCAATGCAGGCGGTTCCGACATTCCCATCTCTATCGTTATTCCCTGCTACAATGAAGAACCGACCTTGCCTTATCTGGCGAATACGCTGAAAGGTTTGGAAGAGCATTTGCGCGAAAACTACCAGCCGGAATTTATTTTCGTCGACGATTGCAGCAAAGACGCAACTTTCGACCGTTTAAAAGAACTTTTCG
>DATHBC010000348.1:0-16105 GCA_035296345.1 Pyrinomonadaceae bacterium
TCACGGTCGATGACTGCCCGCTTTCATCTATACTGATTGTTTCCGATACAATCGAAGGCGTGTCGGCAAATGTCATCCGCTCTTTCTGCGTGACGGACGTTGCCGCCGCGTTATTATCAATCAGATAGCTTCTGCTCGAAATCCTTCTAAACCAATCGCTGCCGTTTTTTTCATAAACCGTTTCCGATTCGCGCAGTCTATCGGTCGAAGAAATCTCCAAAACGCCGTTGGCGTTCAAATCCAGCCCCTGCCGGATTTGGCGTCCGAGCTCGTCATACTGGTAAAGCATGTCCGCCGTCACGCGCGCCGCTCCGGCAAACGTCGAAACGGATTTTAACTGTCCCTTATTGTCGTAAACGGAAGTCTGAATAATATTCGCTCCGGCTGAAAAGCCCGGCTTTTCGAGCTTCACGGTTTGCTCCGCCCAGTTAACGGTCGTTTTTGTCCAGCGCGGCGAGCCGAAGCCCGCATCGCCGACGAATTCCTGCGTGTAACGCGTTCCGTCGTCGTTCACGCCGTAATCGAAGTGTCGGGGAACGACCGCCGTCCCCGTCCGGCTTTTGGATTGCCCGTCGAGGTAGCTGTCCGAAATCTGATATGCGCCGCCCGGCTGCGTCGCCTTCTGCGTTCTGCCGCCGTTCGTGTAATCGTAAAAGGTAGAATATCCGGCTTCGTCTTTTTCGGTCTTGATTCTTCCGGCTAAATCGTACGTTCTGGTCTTGGTCAGGGTCAGCGAGCCGGCGGCGGTCGTTTCACTCATCGTGCGCCCTTCGGCGTCGTAGTTGTAGGTCGTGACAATATCGGCTTGCGCCGGAAAGCCGCCGCCCGCCGCCACACCTTTTTTCGTGCGCGTTTTCGTTCTGTTCAGTAAATCATAAGTGTAGGTCGTTTGAACGCCGGTTTCGTCGGTTTCCGAAGTCATCCGGTCGCCGTTCCAGACCGCCGTCGAGGTTGTTCCGTTGCTGCGGCGGGTCTGAACCCGATGCGACCAATCGTCATAATCCATCACCGACCAGCCGGTTCTTTCGTAGCCCGTACCGTTATAAACGTAAGCCTCATTTAATACGTTTTGCCCTTTATCGTTTCTGACGCCGGTCTTTTTTGTGGTCTTAAAGGCGATGCCCTCCGGCGCGGGCGTCGTCCCGTGAATCACCGTCTCGCGCTCCGCCGAGCCGTTCGGATTCGGCGTGAACTGATTGAGCGACGGGTCGGCGTTCGTCGTGTAATCGCCGCGTTCGTAAATATAGGTTTCTTTTCTTCCGTCCGCGTATTCGACAAACGCCGCGCGGCTGGCGTAAAAGTCGGAAGCCGTGCGGTGATAGCGCGTCGTGACGGTCGCCACTCCCGTCTGGGACGAGGAATAGACGGTTTGCGCCTCGCGCACCGCCGGTTCTCCGTTAAGCGTTACCGATGTCCGGTCATAAGTCGTGCGCTTGACCCGGATACCGTTTATATGCTCGTCAATATGGGAAATCTCCTTATTGAAAAGGGAAGTGACCACGCCGTCGAAATTCGTATAGTAATAATAAGTCGCGTGGCTGTCGGCTTCGGTTGCGCTTTCCAGCGCCGAATCCTTCCACGGGCGCAGCAGAACTCTTATATTTCCGAAATTATCGTAATGATATTTTTCCCACGAGCCGTCGGGACGCTTGACGGTTTTTAATTTGCTGTAGCTTCCGCCGTCCGCCGTATCTTCATAATACGTGTAATCGGTGACGAGCGGCGCGATTTCGACCGCCGCCGCCTCGACCGGCTGGGCAGCCGAGCCCTGCGAAACCGAGTTGTCATAAGGATAAACGACCTGCTTGACTATCTCCTCGCCCCACGAAAAATTGTAATATGTTTTTTCGGTTTTCGAGGCGACGGCTTGCGTCGTGTTGTCTTTGACGAGCAGCGATTCCATTCTGGAATTACCCGTCGGGTAAGTAGTATATTTCGTTTCCGAGCGCAGCCCGCCGTTACGAGCCAATGTCCAGGTTCCGGTTGTCGAATCCGATTGATATTCGTTGGTTTCCGTCACTCCGTTTTGAATCTTTGAAATTTGCAGGCGATTCATCGTCGAAGGGTCGGGATTTTTGATTTTCCAGACGGTAAACGGCGTTCCGGTTACGGCGTAGATTCCGCCCGCTTTACTGCCGACGTCCGCGGGTCGGTAGTAGCGAATCTCATACTCCGTGGAACTGATGACGACGACATCCGCGAGCGCCTGGGGCGCTTTCACCTGCCGCAAGCTGCCGTCGGGATTTCTTACCGCGTCAACCTCATTCGTTTTTCCCGGCGGCGAGTAAATAAGCGCGGCGGGCGTGTAGATTTGAGCCGTCAGCGCGTCTTCACGAATCGCAATCGCCTCGGCGTCTCTGCCGTCGGACAACAGCCCCATTCCGACGCTCCATTCAACGCTTCCGTTTCTGAAATCGCAGTTTTCGCCCGGACTCGTTTCGCCGCAGCTTTTACATTTTTTCAGCACGACATTCCAGGTTCCGTCGCCGTCGCCCTTAGCCGGACCGGCTTTGTTAATCTCGCTGGTCTGCTCGCCGTTGATTTCGAGAGAGTATCCGGCGGGAACGTCAAAAATAATATGCGTCGAGCAGATTTCAGTGCCGGCGGTTATCGTGTAGGTTTTGTCGATTGTCAGCTCGGTGTAGGTCCAGTTCGAGGTGGCATAACTGGTCGTCGTACAGGTTCCGCCCGGCGTCCAGGCGGTCGCCCCGTTCAGGGTAATATTGATGTTTTTATCGGCGCAGATAACGCTGGCGAAACGAATCCTGACCTTGTTTTTGTCGCATGACGAGCATGACGACCCGCCTTGAGCCGTTAACTGCCCGCTTAACGCCGCGATTAAAGATAAAATGATAAATCCGTAAGCCGGCAGCGGGAAATTCTTCAGCAGGCGGCGACAGTGTCGAAAAAGATGTTCCGGGATAGTGATGATTGAGTCGTTTTTCATTTCATTCTTCGGGCGCTTCGTTCGGTTCATAATGTTCACGTTTATCTGACTTCCGCCAATTTTGTTCTCAGGATTCGGGAGCGAATTTTAATCGCTGACTTCAGGGTTCGAGCTGCGTATAAACTTTTAAATCGACCGCGTTCGGATTAGAAACCGCGCCGCGCGTCGGGTTGCGACCCTGCAGGTATTCCTGAAGGTTGGTCGCTCCGTCGCCGTCGGGGTCGTCGTTTGCGCCGTAATTCAAATTTCCGAAGTAAAGCATTTCCCAGGCGTCGGGAATGCCGTCGCCGTCGGTGTCGCCGTTCGAGTTCGTTACGGTAAACGCCGCGCCGTTGCTGGTAACTCCGCCCGCCGTGACGAACACGAAACCGGTCGCCGCTTCGCCCGGGACGGCTGCGGTAATACTCGTATCGCTCCAATTCGTCACGGCAGCGGCTGCGCCGTTGAAAGTCACCGCGCCTGCGCCCTGCGTTGCGCCGAAATTCTTTCCGGTAATAGTTACAGACGTTCCGGCAGCGCCCGAATCCGGCGAAAGAGCGATGATTGTCGGCGAGATATTGACCTGACTCGCCCAGTTGACGGCGGCGTCGAAAAGCAGTCCTCCGCTCGTCGTCAAACCAGCCGCGGTCGTATCGGAAAGATAGACGGCGACGCGGCGCGCGGGCGCGTCCAACCCGAACATGGCTTTTCCGGCGTCGTAACCGTAAATTACGAGCCTGGTTGAATCCGTCGTCAGCGAGGCGATCTTGTCCGCATTCGCGTTCGGTTTGCCCCACGAAAAGGCGGAAGCCGCGCCGACCAGGGTTTGCGTCCCGGTCAGCCCCGCGCTCATCGGGTGCGCCGGCGCGACGATTGCGGCTTGCGTCTGCGTGGAGGCAGTTCCGAAATCCGTGCCGGATGCAGTATTCGTCATACCGAAATCGTCCGCTAAATCGAATTCCCAATTCAAAACCGGCACGGGTATATTTTTAAGTTTTGTTCCGACGTTTGCGGGCGTCACCGTCGATGAAATTAAAACCAGCGCTTTGCCGTCGGCGTCCGTGCTTTTTATAGAAGTGCTCGTCGTGCTTCCGGCGGCTTTGACGGTCACGGTAAAACCGAGATTTTGCAGTCTCGTTTTCACCGCGTTATCGCCTGTATTGAGAGTCGTCGAGCCGACCACCATCAGAACGTCGCGGGGCTGCGTGGTCTGCATTATAAGCTGCGGCTGGCTGGCGGTCGCTTCTCTCGAATTAAAAACGGCGTATGGATTGCCGGCGGCGTTTCCTTTGACGACTAAGCTGACGATGTTTCGTCCCGCCGCTTTTTCGGTTCGGATATACGAAGTCAAATCCAATTCGTACCATTGCGGCGTGCTGCTCGTGACGGTCGTTGCGGAAAGCGCGGTCGCTCCCGCCGCTGGTCTGGTGTTCCAGGTGATGCTTCCGCTTCCCGTTTCAATCCAGGTCGTCGTCGAAACGGGATACACGCTGACCGGAAGGTTCGCTGCGCTCGTATCGCTCAAACGACCGTAAAGCCTTAAAACCGCTTTCGTGATTCCGGTCGCCGCCGTCAAATCGAATTTTAAATACGTTTCGCGGTTTGAACCCGAAGCGGCTGAGACCTGCGTTCTCAGCTCGGTCGCCGCGCCGAAATTCGTCGTGGCGGACGAGCCGTCCTGCACGTAGGCGTCGGCGGTCGGCGAAAGACCGGTTTGTCCGACGATGTTGACGGTAACGGCTGACGAAGTGTTTGTCCCGTTGCCGTTGTCGGTCGCCTTCGCGGTCAGCGTGTGATTTCCCGCCGGCGCGTTGTTCCACGATACCCTGTAAATATTTCCCGAAACGGGCGTCGCGGCGGTTCCGAGCAGGGTTGTCCCCGAAAAGAATTCGACTTTGCCGATGCTGCCGTCCGCGTCGCCCGCCGTCGCCGATAAACTGATATTCGAGCCGGCTGCAAAAGTTGAATTGCTCGCCGGATTGACGAGTGAAACCGTCGGAAGGCTATTAGCCGGATTAACGGTTATATTGACCGGGGCGGCGGTCGCCTGCGCTCCTCTATCGTCAAAGGCGATTGCCGATAAAACATAACTTCCAGCCGGAACGCCGCTCCAATTCACGCTGTAGACGCTGCCCGAAACCGGCGCGGTCGAAGAGCCGATGAGCGTCGTTCCGTTATAAAAATCAACGCGGCTGACGGCTCCGTCGCTGTCGGCGGCGGACGCGCTTACAGTCATGGACGCCGGAGCGGTAAAAGCGTTTCCGTTCGCCGGGGCGGTCATCGAAACGGACGGCGCGATGTTATCGTCAGCCGAAGTTGTAATAACCAGGTGCGGTTTATTAAATGCCGCCTCGCGCGAGTTCGCCGTAATCACCAGAGTCGAGGAGGACGGATTATGCAGCGCCAAGCTGATTATATTTCTTCCGGCTGCTTTCTCGCTCTTAATGTAACCGGTAACATCGAGCTCGTAGGTCGCAAAGTTAGTGCCCGTAACGGTCGCGCTCGCTCCGGTCAGCGCGGTCGCGCCGCGGGCGGGTTTATTGTTCCAGGTAATACCGCCCGCCCCGCTTTCGAGCCAATTAACCGCGCCGACCGAATAAGCGGATGTCGTCACGCTGCCGGTCGTCGAAGCGGCGGCGTAAATTCGCAGCCTGGCGGACTTGATGTTTCGGTTTACGGAAATCAGGTCGAATTTCAAATAACTGTCGAAATTTTTGTTGTTGTTCGTTTTTGAATCCGTTTCCGCTTTAAGCGTCGTCGCCGCGCCGAAATTAACATTTGCCGAGGTTCCGTCCTGAACGTAAGCGTCCGCCATAGCGACGGTTTCACTCGTGATGATTCTTTCGACGGTGAAATTCGCCGTTTGATTGCTTCGGACGTCGGAAAAGCTCCGGCTTTGCGGAGTAAAAACATACGTTACCGGGTCTGCCGCTTTGGAAGGCGTCACCGTGTAATTTCCGGGCAGAACCTCGAATAAATAATAACCGTTCGCATCCGTTCGGGCAGATTGCGTCGCGCTGCCGCTCAGGCTAACGGTAACGCCCGCCACTCCGTTTCCCGATTCGGTGACGCGCCCGCCGATCTGGTGAACATCGGCTGTAAAATCAGCGGTCACGTTACTGCTCAGATTGCTGAAGCTTTGATTGACGGGTTGAAACGTATAATAACCGGCGAGAGGCGTTACGATATAGTTTTGGTCAGGCGCGAGGTTGAGGAATGTATAGTAGCCGCCGACGTCGCTCGTCGTTACAGCCGTCAGAGGACCGGTTATCCTGACTCCGACGCCGCCGACGCCGCTTCCGTCGGGTTTCGTGATTCGCCCCGTAATATTGAAGCCGCTCGAATTGCCGATTTTAGCGATAAATCCTTCATAGCCGCCCCTGTAGACCGACTGGTAAGCCGGCGTCGTAAAGGGCAGGTTGGCGGAGGCGGAGGTGCCGGCTAAATAAGTATTGCCGAAGGAATCGACCGCCACCGAGTTTCCCAAATCATATCCGTCGCCGCCCAGATAGGTAGAGTAATCGAGCGCCGAACCGTCGGGCGTAAATTTGGTCACGAAGGCGTCCCAGTCGTTGCCGTAATTTTTATGTGACTGCAAGACCGAATTCGAGAGCGGAAAGTCCCAGGAACAGGTATTGCCGGTAACGTAGGCGCTGCCCGATGAATCCACGGCAATCGAAGAAGCGTTTTCAGCACAATAAGTCAGGTAATATCGCCCGCCGATCAGACCCGAACCTCCCAGATAGGTCGAATAAATCAGAGAATTACCTTCGGGACTGAATTTTGTGACGAAAAGGCTGTTGTGCGCGCTGGTTTCATAATTCAGCACGTACGGGTCAAAACTCTTATTTATCGACTGGTAGGCATTGACGACCGGGAAGTCGCCCGATTCCGTGTTTCCCACGACATGCGCGCTTCCGGCGGCGTCGACGGCAATGTCGATTCCCGCGTCGGAGGAAAAATGCTCGTCGATACAGCAATAAAAATACGGGTCGCTGCCTGACAGGTAAGTCGAGAAAATCAAGCCGTTTCCCGCGGCGTTAAGCTTAACGACGAACGCGTCCGTGTTTCTGTCATATCCGGGACCGTCGACTTCGTTTATCATCGGAAACGACTTCGAGTTGGTAACTCCCGTAACGTAGGCGCTGCCCTGCGAATCGACGGCGATTCCGTTGCCGTGCTCGCTGTTCACCATGCGCCACTGCCATTCGGTGTATGATAAATCTCCGCCCAGATAGGTTGAATAGACGAGCGAGCCGGTCGGGTTGAATTTCGATATAAAAATATCTCTCGAAGGAATAATGTTCCGGTTATAGTCAAAGTAGCCGTTCAGGCTCGATTGATAAGCGTTAAGAACCGGGAAGTTTTGCGAATTAGTGCCTCCGGTCAGATAGGCGTTGCCGGAAGTGTCGACGGCGATTCCGTTACAGAAATCTTCGACGCTTCCGCCGTGATAAGTTGAAAATAAGAGCGCGCTTCCGGTTGAATTCAGCTTTAATACAAAGGCGTCGGAACCGCCTCCTCCGTAGGTCGTTTGTCTGGCGTTGGAAACCGGAAAATTCGTAGAGCCGGTTGTCCCCGCGATAAACGCATTGCCCGAAGCATCGACGGCGATAGAGTTTCCGTAGTCATTTCCGTTGCCGGTCTGATTCGACGAGCCGCCGACGTATGTCGAGTAGATAAGCGCCGTTCCCGCAGGATTAAGTTTGAATGCGAAGACATCGGACACGCCGACGCTGGTCGCGCGGTAAGAGCCGGTGATTGTCGGAAAGTTCGTCGAGTAGGTATAGCCGGTTACGTAAACATTACCGGCGGCGTCGAGCGCGATGTCTTTAATGTAATCGTCGCTGGTTCCCCCGATGTATGTCGAATAATTGATTATCGGGTCGATTGTAAGGATTTTGCTTTTATCATATTCGCCCAGCTCGAAACCGATCTTGTTTTTGCCAATCAGAACATACCGGCATTCCACGATATGTCTCGTCGCGCCGATTAGCTGGTAGGCGATTGGCTTTGATTGTTTTATCTCTCCGCCGCCGGTTAGTAAGACGAGATTGCCGTCTTTATCGACAGAGAGTTTTTTAGCGCCTTCAAACTTTATTTTAATTTTGTTCGGGTCGCTTCCGCTATTGACGACCACGTCATATTCGAGCTGATTTTGATTGCCGTAATATAAAACGTCGACACCGGGGTAAACGCCTTCCTGCCTGATTTTGGCGAACTGCGGAACATCCGTCTGCCATTTCGACCTGTCGTTCCCCAGAAAATAATTGCTTTTGCCCGGCATTTCGTCCGCGCCGAGAATCTTATTGTTTTTATCGATACCGACAAACTGCATTCTGACAACGCTTTTCTCGGTCACTGCCTTTTTGTTTCCGGCAGCCGCGCCTTCCGGCGTTTTTGATTCGCGGCTTGAGGCGGTTTTATTCAGAAGAAAGACCGTTTCACTCGGAGTGATAAAAAAATTAAAACCTTTCGCGCCGGAAGAAAATTTAACGCGCGGGTCGAGCTGCCCGTGATTGGGTTCGAATTTCAGAGGCAGATTCCCGAAATTTTTATCGACCTCGGATTTATTCGGTAAAGAAGAACCGCTGGTCTGCAAAAAACCGAACAGTCTTTCGGTATGGCGTCGGGCAAAAATATCTTTATTATTGCTTGTCTTATCGGCTGCCTGCCAATTTTCGCCCGATATTACCGCTTTTTCTTTTTCGGCTGATTGCGGATAACAACCTGCCAGAAACAATCCCGCGAACAAGATAACGACAAGACGAACGATTGAATTTACGTTTTGTTTTCTACCGAAGACACAAGGCATATTTTCCTCCAGCATTTATAGGACGATGGATAAAACGCGCGCTAAATTCCGAGATATTTAATTTCGCGGCGGCGTGTTGGCGGGAATAACCGGGCATTTGCATTCGACGACGAGGATATTCAGCGGAGTCGTGTTATTGAAAGAACTGGTTCCGATAAGGGTGGTCTCGCCGAGGATTTTTCCCCTGACGTAAAAAGGACTGCTGACGCCGTAACCGCTGGCGTCGAGCGAAACGGGTATGACAACCGTATTGCCGTAAGGGTTTTGCAGAAACCTTTTCAGCTCCACAATATTCGAGGGATTACTTTGAGTGACGGTATAATCTACTGTTGCGCCCGGCGGACCCGTATAGACTGTAATGATTGCCTGCGCCACGCAGCCGATAGGTATTATATTTGCCTCCTCGACCAGACTTTCCCGGTCGGCGCTTTTTTCATTTTTCCCGTTTAATTCAAAGCGCGCAGGTTTTTCCCGGCGGTTGCCGGCTTCCGGTTTTTTATCTTTCGGGTTTTCTTTTTTAGTCTCCTGCCCGCTTTCTTCGGGCAGGCATCTAATCGTGATTTTTACCTGCTGCGCCGAAGCCGCCGCAGACAAAAATCCTAAAAATAAAACAGTCAGACAAACTGCATAGACTGCTGAAAGGAAAGTTCTTGGAGTCATATTTTATTGAAAAGAAACGGCAGAGTTTATCTATCGGATTCCTTAACTGAACGAATAGTAAAAAAGTAATCAATGCTAAGGACGCGAAACGCAAAAACAGACAGGTCAACCGTAAAGAAATCGTGTTCCGGGAAGGATTCCGGCGTTGCTCTTTGAACTAAGTTCTTACTGGTTTTACTTTTTGCAATTCAGGGGTTAAGAAAGTTTCTCTCGCGAACAGCGACAACAATACAATAGATTAATTTTAATTGTCAATGCTGAGAGCCTTAATGTGACCGGCGGATTTTCATTTGCGGAAATGTCCGATTTTGACGAGTTTGTCAAGACCGTTTCGTAAGCCTCGGCAAAAGACCCGCATCTCGATAGTTTCGGTTATTTCAGGTAGAGAGACAGGAAAACAGTTTACGATAATCTGACTGTGAGACGGTTTTCGACCGGCGTTTTCCGGGTCATGTAAAATATTTAATTTTCAGCGCCGCAGGATTAGGACGCTGCCTGATTTATATAATGCTAAGATATTAAACGTAGTTTGATTTGAAGCGACAGGCGGGCGGGAAAATATCGAAGAATGTTACAAGGCGAAGGGTGGTTGTTTGCAGTCAGGATAATTCTTTATCTGCTCGGGTTTCTGGCAATCGTTTTGACGCTTTTGCCGTTTTTGCGATTGAGCGCGTGGTGGATTCGGCTCGGCGAATTTCCGCGTTTGCAAATCGCGGTCGTCGCCGTGCTGGTCAACGTCGTTTTCAATATCGTCGGCTATCCGCTGAAGATGGTTGAAGTCGTTTTTCTGACCGTGCTTTCCGCCTGCTCGGTTTACCAGCTTTTCTGCATTCTGCCTTACACGCTCCTGTACCCGAAACAGGTGCAGAAAAGCCGCGTGCCGCTGCCGAAAAAAGTCATCCGCATTTTGTTTTCCAACGTCTTTATCGAAAACCGGCAATACGAACGGGTCGTGCGAATGGTCGAAAGGATGAACGCCGACATCGTCTTGCTGGCGGAAACCGACGAAGCCTGGGTCAAAGCCGTCGAGCCGCTCAAAAAGCTTTACCCGACGATGATTGCGCATCCGCTGGACAACGGCTACGGCATAGTGCTTTTCTCGCGCCTCAAGCTTATCAATCCCGAATTGAGATTTATTATCGAAGACGTTGTGCCGTCGATTCACACCGACGTGGAATTGCGTTCGGGCGATATTATCAGGCTTTACTGCATGCACCCGCGCCCGCCGATTCCGATGGAGACGGGACGCTCGACCGAGCGCGACGCCGAGCTTTTAATCGTCGGAAAGGAAATCGCCGAAAACGACCGGCTCGATAAACCGACCATCATTTTCGGCGATTTAAACGACGTGGCGTGGTCGCGGACGACGCGGCTCTTCCAGAAAATCAGCCGCCTGCTCGACCCGCGCGTCGGTCGCGGAATGTATTCCACGTTTCCGGTCAAATATCCGCTGCTGCATTTTCCGCTCGACCATATTTTTCACTCGCAGCATTTCCGGCTGGTCGAGCTGCGCCGCGTGAAAAGCGTCGGCTCGGATCATTTTCCGGTTTTCGCCACGCTGAGCCTGGAAACGACCGCCAAATTCACGCAGGAAGCGCCCGACGCCGACGCCGACGACCACGCCGCCGCCGAAGAAACGATTCGCGAATCGCTGGAAATACTCGAACGGGAGAAAAGAAGTGAGAACTGATAACTGAGAACTGATAACTGAGAACTGAGAACTGATAACTGAGAATTAAAAGCTGGCGGCTGAAGGCTGATAGCTGACAGCTAGTTTCACTTCTCAGTTCTCAGTTATCAGTTCTCACTTCTCACTTATCAGTTCTCCGGTGTCTTTTTCGACTGTTTTTCGAAACTGTATTAACGAAATTGCAGTAAGTTTCGGCAAACTTCGCGGAAAAAATGCGAAACTTACGACAATCGACTTAAATTTTACGTGAAAATACGGTATCTTGTGTTGTTATCGTATTGACACGCAATAAAATACATTATTTAGCGGGAAAATATTTTGCGTAAACATCTAAAATTCATATTGCTTTTATTGTTCGCCGTTTTTATCTTCTGGTTTTTCGGGCGAAATCTGAATTGGGAAGAAGTCAGCCGGAGTCTCCGGCAGGCTGATGCGGCTTATCTGACGGTCGCGGTTTTGATTATCTGTCTCGGTTATCTTTTGCGCGCGAAACGCTGGCAGGTCTTGCTCGCGCCGATTACCGAAACCAGCCTGAAAGAGCTTTTTGCGACGACGACCGTCGGCTTTGCCGCCGTATTTTTTATCGGCAGAATGGGCGAAATCGTGCGCCCGATGTGGCTGCCGATGCGCGACCGGCGCGTGCGTCCTTCGGCGGCGCTCGTCACTTTAGGCGTCGAGCGCATCTGCGACCTGACGGCGCTGATTTGTTTTTTCGCCGCGAATTTATTGTGGTTCAGCGCGCCGGCGGGCAGGGAAGCCGAGTTTGCCTCGGTGAAAATCGTCGGCATCCTGATGCTGGTCGGCGTTGCCGCCGGCATCTTCATGCTGGCTTTATACGCCAGATTCAGCGCGCCGATTATCGAATGGTTTAAGCGCGTCACGGACAGAAAAATTATTCCGGGTCGCCTGCGCCGGATTTTTCTGAGCATTCTGAAACAGCTCGCCGCCGCCTTGCAGGTTTTCCGCGACTGGCGCGAGGTCGCCGCCGTCACGTTCTGGACGCTGGCTTTGTGGTTTGCCATCGCGATTCCGACGTGGCTGGTTTTGCTGGCTTTCGATTTGCCGCTCGATTTCAGCGCGTCGCTGTTTATCATGGGTTTTGCGGCGGTCAGCTCGGTCGTGCCGACGCCGGGCGGCGCGGCGGGCGCGTTTCACACGGCGACGGCGGCGAGCCTGATTTTTCTGAACGTCGACCAGAACGTCGCGGGCGCGACTTCGATTGCGATGCACCTGGTTTATTTCGCGCCGGCGGTGATTTTCGGTCTCTATTACTTTTTCCGCGGCGATATTTCCATCGCCAAGCTGCAAAGCCTGCTTTCGAGCGAGCACGCGGTCGAGGAAGTCGAACACGAAAACGATGCCGCCGGAGCCGGGAGCCGGGATTCGCGAATTCGGGGTTCGGAGTCCAAAGTCCAGAGTCCAAAGTCAAAAGTCAATTTGAATCTGGAAAGTCAAATTTAGATTCGGTTTCAATCGAAAATCGCAAATCTAAAATCGAAAATTTATGAGATGTCCATTCTGCGGTTTTCTGGAAGATAAAGTCGTCGATTCGCGCGAATCAAAAGACGGCGATTCGATTCGCCGCCGCCGCGAGTGTCTGGAATGCGGCAGGCGTTTTACGTCCTACGAGCGAATCGACGAAATCCCGTACATGGTCGTCAAAAAAGACGGTCGGCGCGAGCCATTCGAGCGCAACAAGGTGATGAGCGGGCTTTTGAGAGCCTGCGAAAAACGCCCGATTTCCGCCAGCCAGCTCGAATCAATCGTCGACGCGGTCGAAAAATCGGTGCAGGATTCGCCCGACCGCGAGCTTTCCACCAGCGAAACCGGCAAGGTCATCATGCGCCGCTTAAAAGAACTGGACAAAGTCGCCTACGTCCGCTTCGCCTCGGTCTATCTCGAATTCGAAGACGTTTCCGAATTTATGAGCGAATTAAAGGATTTGGTGCGCTCGCGCGACAAAGCGCAAACCAACCGCCACGCAAAAATGCGGAAACCTTCCCGAAAAAAATAAACCCCGAATAAACGGCAAACGGTAAACGGTAAGTTGCAATCGCTGAATATCGAATTTTTTTATTCAAAACTCGAAATTCTAAAGCGACGAACTTACCGTTTACCGTTTACCACTATTTCGCGTTTTCCATCCAAATCGGCTAACATAAAATTATGGATGAGATTGATGATTTAACCGTGCAGGTCGGAGAAGCCGAAGGCGGCGAGCCGCAGCTTCAGATTCCCGCCGAACTGCCGGTTTTGCCGCTGCGCGACATTGTGATTTACCCGTTTATGATTGTCCCGCTTTTCGTCTCGCGCGACCGTTCCATCAAGGCGGTGGACGAGGCTCTGAGCCAGAACCGGATGATTCTGCTCGTTTCGCAGAAGGACGTGGACAAGGAAGAGCCGACGCAGGAAGACCTTTACCGGGTCGGCACGGTCGCCGTGATTATGCGGATGCTGAAATTGCCCGACGGGCGCATTCGCATTCTGATTCAGGGGCTTTCGCGCGCGCAGGTCGATTCGGTCACGGTCGGCAGCGATTACATCAAGGCGCAGATTACGCCGATTAACGAGCCGATGATTACCTCTAACACGCTGGAAGTCGAGGCGCTGGTCAGAAACGTGCGCGCTTCGATGGAACGCGCCGCGAGTCTGGGAAAAAACATCTCGCCCGAAGTGCTGGCGATTATCGCCAATCTGGAAGACGCCGGACGCCTCGGCGATTTGTCAGCCTCGAATCTGGAACTGAAAGTCGAAGACGCGCAGAGCGTTTTGGACATTTCCGACCCGATTCCGCGCCTGCGCCGCGTTAACGAGCTTTTGAGCAAGGAAATCGACGTTTTAACGGTTCAGCAGGAAATCAACACGCAGGCGCGCGCCGACATCGACCGCTCGCAGCGCGAATACTTTCTGCGGCAACAACTGAAAGCGATTCAGGGCGAGCTCGGCGAGGGCAACGAGCTTTACGAGGAAATCGAGCAGTATCGAGACAAGATTCTGAAAGCCGAAATGCCGCAGCCCGCCGAAGAAGAAGCCTTGCGCCAGCTAAAAAAGCTGGAAAGAATGCACCCGGACACTGCCGAAACCGCGACCCTAAGAAACTGGCTCGACATCATGACCGATTTGCCGTGGTCGCGCGCCTCGAAAGACAATCTGGATTTGAAAAAGGCGCAAAAGATTCTCGACGAAGACCATTACGGCTTGGAAAGAGTCAAGGAACGCATTATCGAAGCGCTGGCGGTGCGCAAATTGAAGGAAAAACCGAAGGGGTCGATTCTGTGTCTGGTCGGACCGCCCGGAGTCGGTAAAACATCGCTCGGTCGCTCGATTGCGCGGGCTTTAAACCGCAAATTCGTCCGCCTGTCTTTAGGCGGCTTGCACGACGAAGCGGAAATTCGAGGGCATCGCCGCACGTATGTCGGCGCGATGCCGGGCAGAATCATTCAGGGCATTCAACAGGCTGGAACGAACAACCCGCTCGTTATCCTGGACGAAATCGACAAGGTCGGCGCGGATTTTCGCGGCGACCCGTCGTCGGCGCTTCTGGAAGTGCTCGACCCGGAACAAAACAGCAGCTTTCGCGATAATTATCTGGGCGTGACGTTCGATTTGTCGAACGTGATGTTTATGACGACCGCCAACGTGCTGGACACGATTCAGCCCGCCCTGCGCGATAGAATGGAAATCATCTCGCTGTCCGGCTACACCGAAGAGGAAAAACTGGAAATCGCGCGCCGCCATCTGATGCCGAAACAGCTCGAAGAAAACGGCATCGAAAAAACGGACTTAACCTTCGGCAAAACCGCGCTTTCGGCGATTATCGGGCAATACACGCAGGAAGCCGGGCTGCGCCAGCTCGAGCGCGAAATCGGCAAGGTCTGCCGTAAAATCGCCCGTAAAAAAGCCGAGCTGGAAAACGATTTCCAGCCCGTCAAAATTACGCGGGACAACCTGCACGAATACCTGCGCGCGCCGAAAATTTTCCCCGAGATGGCGCTGAAAAAAGACCAGATCGGCATCGTCACCGGCTTAGCCTGGACGGCGGCGGGCGGCGATATTCTGTTTATCGAAGCCATCCGCATGCGCGGCAAGGGAAATCTGGTTTTGACCGGGCAGCTCGGCGAAGTAATGCAGGAATCGGCGCGCGCCGCCTTTTCTTACGCGAAGGCGCGGGCGGCGGAACTGGAAATTGACGAGGACGATTTCGAAAAATACGACATTCACGTGCATATTCCCGAAGGCGCGATACCGAAAGACGGACCTTCGGCGGGCATTACGATGGCGACCGCGCTGGTTTCCGTTTTGTCGCGAAAGCCCATCAGAAAAGACGTCGCGATGACCGGCGAGATAACATTAAGAGGCAACGTTCTGCCCGTCGGCGGCGTCAAAGAAAAGATCCTGGCAGCCAGACGCGCGAGAGTGAAAAAAGTTATTCTCCCGGAACCCAACAAACGCGACTTGGAGGATTTACCTCAGGAAGTTTTACGCGATTTGACATTTATATTTGTTGACAACGTGCGGCAGGTTTTCCGCGAGGCTTTCGTGCAGGAAAAAGAGCCTCAACAGCCGCAGCAAATTGAAAAGTCAAAACGCGCCTCCGCCAAGACGGCGCAATAATCCAAAGCGAAAAAATCGGCTCGGATTAATAAAAGCCAGATTTTACCGGCTTTTCAAAAATTGACACGGCTTGGCTGGTATGTTACGGTAAAGATTCCGATTTCTAGCGGGAGACGCAATAATAATCCGCAAAAAAGGAACTTTTTTAGCCGCACGGCGTTAAACTTTAAACACGCTGTGAAAAAGTTTTGGGACGTTTCACTGATTCGCCCTAACCCTGAAGAAAGAAATTCTACAGTAAGGAGTATAGACGAACTTGATGAAAACTAACCTTTTCAAGGTTTTCAGTTTAACCGCAATCATAATATTCAATTCAATTTCCTTTGTTAATGCCCAGGTCAACGTGAATAGCTCGGGACTCAGAAATGCCCCGGTTGACAACGCGGCAGAAATCAAATTC
>DATHBC010000349.1:0-4934 GCA_035296345.1 Pyrinomonadaceae bacterium
CCGATTTAGCCATTAAAGCCGCGCGCGGCGGGCAGCCGCTACCTAATGCAAAGCTTTTAATCGGCGCGAGCATCGGCGACCAGGGCATCATTCACCATAATTTTTATCATATCGAACCGGAAGCGGTGAGCTTTGTAAACGGGGGCATTCAGCGTTATCCGGGCGCGTCGTTTACTTACATCAATAATCAGGCGTCGAAGCCTTTTGAAGGCGCGGTAGATTGGGCTGGCGTCGGCGATACGTATTTCGCCATGGCGGCGATTCCCTCGCAGCAGCTTCCGGGGCTTGAATACCGAGCCTCGAAATATGAAGTTTCGACCGAGCCTTTTTACGACGGCATTATCGCGTGGATTACGCGCAGCCAAACGACTAAACTCAGTAAACATCTGGTTTCGGCTTATGTGCCGGTTACGACGGACGGTTCCGTAACCAGGGTTTACACCGGCTCGAAGGATTACTTTACGCTCGCCGAATACAATAAAAATCTGGCTTCCGGCGTCGGCAGAACGGTCGAAATCGAGGAATTAATCAATTTCGGCTATCTCGAGCCGATTACCAGACCGATTGCGATTCCTCTCCTGCGCGCGTTAAATTTCATATACGGCTTTGTCGGCAATTACGGCACGGCGATAATAATTTTTACGCTGATTTTCTATTCGCTGTTTTTCCCGCTTCGCTGGTATCAATCGAAATCTTTCAGGAAAGCGCAGGGTAACGCGCCGAAAATGAAGGAGATACAAGACAAACTTAAAGATTTACAGAAAAAAGGCGTGCCGGCGGACGACCCGCGAATGCGCGAAATCCAGATGGAACAGCTAAAGTTGATGAAGGGCGCGGTTCCCATCGGCGGCTGTCTGCCTTTACTCCTGCAAATGCCTCTGTTTATTGCTCTTTACGTTGCCGTTACGATTTCTCTCGATTTCCGTCACGCGACGTTTTTATGGCTGCCGGACCTTTCATCGGGCGACCCGTGGCATCTGCTTGAGTTTCTTTTTGCCGCCTCGATGGCGGGTTCGATGGTTTTAACTCCGACTGCTCCGGCTGTGACGCCCGAACAGCAGATGCAGCAGAGAATGATGATGTACGTGATGCCCGTGATGATGCTCTGGGTGATGTGGAGCGCGCCGGCGGGACTGCTGCTTTACTGGTTTTTCGGCAATATCGTCAGTTTCGTCCAGCAATTTATTATCAATCGTCTGAATAAAACGAACGAGCCGCCAAAGGAAGAAGTTATTGAAGTTGTTCCAAAAAAAGCTAAACCGAAATTTTCGACATCGTAAAAATGATTGAAATACAAAATAACGCCAAAGAATTTTTGGTTGAGACTTTAAAAGATTTTCGCTTTAATCTGGATGTTACATCGGAGAAGGTCGATGAAGGTTATTACTTTGACCTGACGGGCGAAGACGTTCCGTTTTTGCTGAACGAAAGCGGCGAGTTGCTGGATGCGCTTGAAGTTTTGCTGTTTCAGATTTTCGGCAAGGATATTGAACGAACCGAACGGTTTATCTGCGACGCCGACGGTTTTCGCCAGACGCGCAAAGCCGAATTGCAGGCAATGGCGCGATTTGCGGCGCAAAACGTCAGAAAATCCGGTAATCCGTTTACTTTCGGTAAGCTGAATTCGACGGAAAGGCGCGTAATTCATCTTACTTTACAAACTGAAACGGATTTAACGACCGAATCAATCGGCGAGGGCAGAGACAGGCGTCTGCGCGTTCAGCTAAAATAATTTTCGGGAAAATGATTTTGTTGTCGCTGAATAAAGGCAAAGGAAATCTTTTCCCTTTGCCTTTTTCTTTGTGATTCGTTTATGGATACGATTGTCGCATTAGCTACACCGCTCGGACGCAGCGGTATTGCCGTCATCCGCCTGAGCGGCGACGCTGCGCTGAATATTACAAAAAAACTCGTCGGCGATGAGAAGTTTGCGCCTCAGCCGCGTTTTGCCGCGCTCAAAAAGATTTATGACCCGGCGCAGACGAAAGAGCTAATTGATGAAGTTATTATTACTTACTTTAAAAGCCCTCATTCGTTTACGGGTGAAGACCTGGTTGAAATCAGTTGTCATGGCGCGCCTGTTATTATCCGGCAAATAATAGATATTTGTTTGCAGCTTGATGCGAGAATGGCTGAAGCAGGTGAGTTCTCGCTGCGAGCACTGTCGAATGGACGAATGAACTTGAGCCAGGCTGAAGCAATCAGGGATTTGATTGAAGCGCGCACAATAGCTTCCGCTCGACAAGCAGTGCGGCAACTTCGCGGCGAACTATCCAGCCAGCTCCAACCTCTAAAGGATGATTTATTAGATGTTATCGTCGTTCTGGAATCGACCCTCGAATTTGTCGAAGACGATTTACCCGCTTTCCAAACGGAAAATATAAAAATAAAGCTTTTTGAAATTGCGGAAAAAATTCAGAAGATGGCTCTTACTTTTCAAGCCGGAAGATTACTGAGAGAAGGAATTAAAGTTGCTTTGGTAGGTCGCCCAAATGTCGGCAAATCCAGCCTTTTCAACAGTTTAATTGGTTATGAGAGAGCCATCGTAACGGATATACCCGGAACTACGCGCGATAGTTTGCACGAGAGCCTGAGTATTGACGGAATTCCCGTTTCGCTAATTGACACCGCCGGGCTCAGGGAAACGACCGATATGGTTGAAAACATTGGGGTTACGCGCACTAAAGGAACTCTCTCCGATGCCGATTTAATTATCGTGGTTCTGGACAATTCGGAACGATTCAATCCTGATGATTACAAGGTTTTGGAAGAAGTTAAAGATTTGAATTACATTATTGCGGTAAATAAAGTTGATTTAGACGGCAACGGAATTGATTTCGAATTTCCAAGCGATGAATTAAAATATGTTTCAACTTCAGCTAAGACCGGCGAAGGAATAGAAGCTCTAAAAAAAGCTATTTTCATGCGCTTTTCCAATCAGGATATTGAAGACAAAAGCTTTCTTGTTTCTGATGCGCGACATAAGGATTTATTAGTTCGGGCGGAAACCGGGATTAAAACTTCCTGCGCGTTATTAGAAGAAAACGCCAGCGAAGAGATAGTTTTAGTCGGGCTGCACAATGCCCTTCGCTTTCTCGGGCAAATTACGGGCGAAACCACAACGGAAGATATGTTAACCAGAATATTTTCCACTTTTTGTATTGGTAAATAGTTAATAACAGGATAGTTATGGGATTTGATGAAGTCTTTGACGTGATTGTAATCGGAGCCGGACATGCAGGCTGTGAAGCAGCTTCAGCTTCCGCTCGACTGGGTGCTGAAACTGCGCTTGTCACAATAAATCTCGATTTAATCGGACAGATGTCTTGTAATCCGGCTATAGGCGGCATTGCGAAAGGGCACATAGTGCGTGAAATCGACGCGCTCGGCGGCATTATGGGGCGCGTTATTGACCGGACAGGTATTCAATTTCGCCTGCTTAATCGCTCTCGGGGTCCCGCCGTGCAGAGTCCGCGTGCTCAGGCAGACAGAAGTCTATACCGAACCGAGATGCGCCGGGTTCTTGAAGCTACTCCAAATCTTAATTTAAGGCAGGGAGTTGTGGTTGAGTTACTTACCGAGAATAATCAGATTATAGGCGTTGAATTACAGGATACGCGAAAGTTTAGGGCTCAAGCAGTAATATTAGCTACAGGGACGTTTTTGAACGGAACTATTCATACGGGACGCCGAACATTTTCTGCTGGTCGTGCCGGTGAGCCCTCATCCATTGAACTCTCCAAAAGTTTAAAAAAACTTGGATTCCCCGTCGGACGTTTAAAAACCGGGACGCCTCCCCGGCTGGATGGACGAACCATCGATTGGAATGCTTTTGAAGCACAACCCGCCGATGAAAATCCGGTTCCGTTCTCATTTGCGACTGATAAAATTGAGCAACCGCAAATTATTTGCCACATCGGTTATACTACTGAAATTTTACATCAGAAAATTCGTAATAATCTACATCAATCACCTCTCTATTCAGGTAAGATTAAAGGGATAGGTCCCAGATATTGCCCTTCAATTGAAGATAAAGTTGTTAAATTTGCTGAGAAAAACCGGCATCAGCTATTCTTAGAACCTGAAGGACACTCTACACACGAAGTATATCTCAACGGATTTTCAACCTCGCTCCCGTCAGAACTTCAGCAGGATTTGTTAAAGATGATTCCTGGTTTTGAAGAAGTAAAAATAATTCGACCCGGATATGCCATTGAGTACGATTTTGTAGATCCCCGACAACTTCAGCCTACCTTAGAAACGACTCTTATCAAAGGGCTTTTCTTTGCCGGGCAAATCAATGGTACAACCGGTTATGAAGAAGCGGCATGCCAGGGGCTTATGGCTGGTATTAATGCCGCTCTTCAAATTTCAAAGCGAGAACCCTTAAGGCTTCGACGTGATGAAGCTTACATAGGAGTTCTGGTTGACGATTTATTGCAGCACGGAGTCGATGAGCCCTATAGAATTTTTACCTCCCGCGCCGAATCTCGTTTAACTCTGCGGCATGATAACGCCGATCAGAGATTGATGCGTAAAGGGCGTGATTTAGGTTTAATCGGGGATTTTGATTGGGAAAGGTTCAATAAAAAACGTGATAAAATCGCCCTTCTGCGAAATCTGCTCGATAATACTCGATTTAAACGGTCTAGCATCGAATACGCATCCATTGCACAAATGATGGGATGTGATTTGGGAGACTCAATAACACTTTCGCAGCTTTCGCAACGGCAGGGAATAAAGTCGGATTTTATCTTTAGATTATTACCGGAAACAGTTAAAACCGACATCGCCATGTCCGATTTAGAAACTGCTCTCGCTGATTCTTTATATAAAGGTTATATTAAAACGCAGAATAATGTCTCTGAGCGATTAAATCATAATGATAATCTAAAACTTCCCGGTGATTTTCAATTCCACTCTATTAGCGGACT
>DATHBC010000350.1:0-4138 GCA_035296345.1 Pyrinomonadaceae bacterium
ACAAAACTAATCTGAATACTTCGATAGCCGCGCTCATCACAACTAAACTCGATTTAGCGGAAATGAGGGGAAATGTTTTGCTCAAAAAGAGTCAAAGCAGTTTACCGAAAGATTCCGTGGTCAACGTTACTCAAATCTTTACGGTAGATAAAAGACTTTTGCTTGAATATGTCGGAACTCTTTCCGAGCGCAAAATGGAACAAGTGGAAAAAGGTTTGCGCCTGGTTCTGTCTTTATGAATCTTTTTGAACACGCCGAACGGGGCATTAAAACGGAAATCGAACGCTTGCGCGCCGAAATCGACCGGCACAACGAGCTTTATTACCAGAAAGCCGCGCCGGAAATCGCCGACGCGGAATTCGACGCGCTTTTAACGCGGCTGAAAAGGCTCGAAGAAGAAAACCCGGAACTTGTGACGCCCGACAGCCCGACGCAGCGGGTCGGCGGGCGCGCCGAGGGCTTTAAGCCTTTCGTGCACCGCGTGCCGCTGATGTCTCTGGATAATTCCTATGATTTGGAAGATTTGAAAGCTTTTGACGAGCGCGTCCGGCGCTTGGCTGACGGGCGCGAATTCGATTACGTCGCAGAGCTGAAAATCGACGGGCTTTCGGTGGCGCTGCATTACGAAACGGGCGTTCTCGCGGCGGGCGCAACGCGCGGCGACGGCACGGTCGGCGACGACGTTTACAGCAACGTCAAAACGATTCGCACGATTCCTCTGCGGCTGAAAGGCGATTTTCCCGAACGGGTCGAAGTGCGCGGCGAGGTTTTTCTGGCGCGTTCAGTGTTTGAAAAAATCAACGCCGAGCTGGAGATGCAGGGCGAAAAAACTTTCGCCAACCCGCGCAACTGCGCCGCCGGAACGCTGCGCCAACTGGACGCTTCGATTGTCGCCGCGCGCCGCCTCGATATGTTTCCGTATGACGTTATAAGCGGAAATCAAAAAATGTTCGCATCGCACTGGGAGATTTTCGAGTGGCTCAAAGAAAAAGGCTTTAACGTGAATCCGAACCGCGCTTTGTGCGGAAATTTTGCAGACCTCGTGGAATTTATCAATTCGATGCAGGCAAAGCGCGACTGGCTCGATTACGACATCGACGGCGTGGTCGTCAAAGTCAATCAGACTCGTTTGCAGCAGGAATTCGGCGCGACGACGAAAGCGCCGCGCTGGGCGATTGCCTATAAATATCCGGCGATGCAGGCGACGACGCAGCTTGAAAAAATCGAAGTTCAGGTCGGCAGAACCGGAGCCTTAACGCCCGTCGCTTATTTGACGCCCGTGCAGCTTGCCGGAACGGTCGTCTCGCGCGCCTCGCTGCACAACGAGGACGAGATTAAAAGATTAAATATAAAACTCGGCGATTACGTTTTGATTGAAAAATCCGGCGAAATCATTCCGCAGATTTTACAGGTTATCGAATCGCGCCGGACGGGCGAGGAGCGCGAATACGAGTTTCCGAAATTCTGCCCGGTCTGCCGCTGCCCCGTCACGCGACCCGCAGGCGAAGCCGTCACGCGCTGCACGAACGCGGATTGCCCGGCGAAAGTGAAAGCGCGGATTTTGTATTTCGCCGCGCGCAAGGCGATGGACATCGAGGGCTTGGGCGACGTTTTGGTCGAAAAGCTGGTCGATTTGGGAATCGTGCGCAACGTGGCTGATTTATACGATTTAAAGCTCGAACAGGTCGCCGAATTGGAGCGCATGGCGGAAAAGAGCGCGATGAATCTAATCAATCAAATCGAAGCCTCGAAAACGCGCGGGCTGCAGCGTCTTTTATACGGCATAGACATTCGCCACGTCGGCGAGCGATACGCGAAAATTCTGGCGAATCATTATCGAAACATCGACCGTTTAGCCGCAGCGACCGTCGAAGAACTCGACGCGATTCACGAAATCGGCTTGACGGTCGCCGACAGCGTTTTTAATTTTTTCCGGAATCCGCGCCACCAGGAATTGATTCGGCGATTAAAAGCGGCGGGCGTGAAAACCGAAATCGACGGCGACGCGGGCGCAGGCTTTGACGAAAACTTCAGCGGAAAAACTTTTGTTTTGACCGGAAAGCTCGAACAGTTTACGCGCGACGAGGCGGCAAAGCTGATTGAAGAACGCGGCGGGCGCGTTTCGTCTTCCGTCAGCAAAAAAACCGATTACGTCGTCGCCGGAGACGACGCCGGCTCAAAGCTGACGAAAGCCGAATCTCTCGGCGTCAAAATCTTAAACGAAGAAAGCTTTCGGGAAATGGTCGGCTGATTTCGCAGCCTCAAACGTCTTATGTCATACAAATTTCAAATCGATTTGTCGGGAATCATCGAGCTTTTATCCAAACATCTCTACAGCAGCCCGCAGGTTTATCTGCGCGAGCTTTTGCAGAACGGCGTCGACGCGATTCGGGCGCGCGGGTCGCTGGAGCCGGGCTATCAGGGCGGCATCAAAGTCAATCTTTTTCGCGACGAAAAAGGCGTTCCGTGTTTATTGTTCGAAGACGACGGCATCGGCTTGACCGAGGACGAAATTCACCGTTTTCTGGCGACCATCGGAAAGTCTTCAAAGCGCGGGCTGGACAAAATCTACGACGCCGATTTCGTCGGGCAATTCGGCATCGGGCTGCTTTCGTGCTTTGTCGTCAGCGAAACGATTTTAGTTAAAACGCGCTCTGTCCTGAAGGATAATCCGGCAATCGAGTGGCGCGGCAGAGACGACGGGAGCTATTCGATTAATATTGTGCCGGACGAGCCAATCTAGACGGGCACGCAGGTTTTATTAAAGTGCAAGCTCGGTTTTGAAACCTATTTCGAAGAGGAATTCGTCAAAACGACTTTGAAAAACTTCGGCGGTTTGCTGCCGTTTCCGGTAGTTTTCAACGATTCGGCGCAAATCAACGACGAAACGCCGCCGTGGAAGGAGAAATTTTACAACGCGGCTGAGGAACGCAAGGCTTTTATCGAATACGGCAGAAGCATTTTCAAGATGGATTTTGTCGATTTTATAAAGCTCGGCTCGACGGAAGGCGATGTCGAGGGCGTCGCTTTCGTCCTGCCTTTTTCGCCGAGCCTGGCGAGCAAAAAAACGCACCGGGTTTATCTGAAAAACATGCTTTTGTCGGAAAACGCGGAAGGCTTGATGCCGGATTGGGCGTTTTTCGTCAAAAGCATCGTCAACGTCAACCGGCTGCGCCCGACGGCTTCGCGCGAGGCGTTTTACGAAGACGAGGATTTGCTGGCGACGCGCGCATCGCTCGGCTTCAAGCTGCGCAATTACCTGCTCGATTTAGCGCAAAACGACCCGGCGAAGCTGCGCCGGCTGATTTCCATTCATTATCTTTCGATTAAAGCTCTGGCGGTCGAAGACGACGATTTTTACCGCATGTTTATCGACTGGCTGCCGTTTGAGACGACGACCGGCTATTTATCGCTCGGCGAATACAAAAAACGCCACGATAGAATATTATTCATTCAGAATCGCGACCAGTTCCGCCAGATTTCGCAGGTCGCGCTCGCGCAGGGACTTTCGGTCATCAACGCCTCGTACGTCTATGACCCGGATTTGCTCGTCAGGCATCACGAGATATTTCCTGATTTCCCGATTGAAGAAGTCACGCCCGCCGGTTTTACGCAGACTTTCACTTACCTGACGCTGGACGAGCAGGAAGAAACTTCCGATTTTCTGCGCGCGGCTGACGATGCCCTGAAACCGTTTCGCTGCCAGACCGATATGCGGAAGTTTTCTCCGGCGGAGCTGCCGGCGATTTATCTGGTCGACGAGCAGGCGAATTTCCGGCGTTCGGTCGAACAAACGAAACAGGTCGTCGACGACCTCTGGGCGAACGTGCTCGACAATATCGATTTGCCGTCGGCGGAAAACGATTACTCGCAGCTTTGCTTTAATTACGCAAATCCGCTGATTGCCAAAATCAGCCGGAAGAAAAACGAAAATCTGCAAAAACTGGCGGTCAAAATTCTTTACACGCAGGCGCTTTTGCTCAGCCATCGCCCTTTGGACACCAACGAGATGAAAATGCTCAACGAAAGCCTGCTGGAGCTTTTAGACCACAGTATGGATTTCGACGTCGAAGGAGAATGGATTCAATGAGCAGCGCCGAGGCGGAAAAAATCAACTCGATTTTAAGAGAGCTGTACA
>DATHBC010000351.1:0-5730 GCA_035296345.1 Pyrinomonadaceae bacterium
AATCGTCACTTTCGGAATGCTTTTCGGCGGTCTGATGTTCGGTCCCGATTTAGACACGGCGAGCAAACAATACACGCGCTGGAGCGTTTTTCGCTTTTTGTGGTATCCGTATCAGGTGTTTTTCAAACACCGTTCGCGCTGGTCGCACGGGCTTCTGTTCGGCACGCTGCTGCGCGTCGTTTATTTCCTGGGCGCGCTGACCTTGACGGCTTTTGCCGCCAGCTATCTCGTCACGGCTTATCAGGGCGCGGGCGCGCCGGATTTACTGGAAATGACGAAAACATGGAGCGCAATCGGCGAATATGTCCGCGCAAACGTCGGCGAATACGCCTTCGCGTCGCTTTTTATAGGACTCTGGCTCGGCGCGGCAAGTCACACTTTTACGGATATGGCTGGCTCGTTTATTAAAACGGGACGCATTACGGAATTTCTTTAACATTTATCATTTAACATTTACCGTTTATCAATGATTTTTGTTCCCTGATAAATGATAAATGTTTCTATCCGCCTTTGCGGGTTAGCATAATGCGCGAAGCCTGACGGCGAACGGCGTCGGAAACGTTTCGGTTTTTGCTCAAAGCCATCAAATCTCTGAGCTGCAGGCGCGTCAGAATGCCCATCACGTTTGACAGCGGCGTGCGCGGGTTGCGCGCCAGATTGTGCACAATCGTGTAAATGCGAGACCACTGGCGGCTGGTCGCGATTTGGCGCAGAACGTCTTCGGGCACGGTGCGCATCGAGGCGATTTTTTCCACTTCATGCTCGGTGATGCGCGGATTTTGCATGACGGCTTGGGCGACGATGCGGTTCGGGTCGCGGATGAGAATGTTGCGCGCTTCGCGGTCGCCTTTCATCGCCAGCTTGACGCGGTCTTTCATGCTCATTCGCAAAATGCGGTTGAGCATCGAGATGCGCTCGCCGGAAATTTCGTCGTTTTCCATGCGCAGCTCGCCGAGAATTTTTCCTAAGATTGCCTGACGCTGCTCATCGGTTTCCTCGTAAAATTCTTCGATTAAATCGCTGGAAAGCCACGAATCGTCGAGCTCCGTATCGGGAACTTCGATATGACTGGCGATAAAAAGCGCGTCGTCGACGGTTAAAGCGGACGCTTGCAGATTTTCGGCAAACTCGGCTTGCTCGATAAATTCCGCCGCCGCTTCCAAACCCTGCGCGCGAAGCTCGCTGGCAATCTGCTGCGCGCCGCGCTCTTTCTGGAAAAACTCGCGCTTGGTTTCCTGCGCGCGCCGCTCGGCTTCCGCCGTCCGGTACGGGTTGGAGATAATCGCGTCGATAATCTGCGGCGTGCGAATCAGACGCTGTTGATTGAGCGTCACCAGTTCCAGAAGGCTGCCGTCTCTGGTCTGGCGCGCAAATTTGATAATCGCCGTGTCGGGCGTGTTTAAATTCGTGATAATCGCTTCGTAAGCATCAAAGGGCAGATTTTCCTCAACCGCAAAATACGCCAGCACCTGCGGCGAGATGTGCGGCGCGGAAACGACGTCGGTCAGTCGCTGCCGGTCCTGGCTTTTCAGCGATTCGCGCGCGTTTGCGGATAATTCCTCGTCGCCGTTCTGCGCCAGCGCGACGAGAATTTCGAGCAGGTCAGTCTGCGGCAGAGGCAGAATGCCGCGCGAGGCGGCAACGCGCGCCGGACGCGGCGCAGTGCCTCCAATCACGGCGCGGACGACCGGATTTGTAGAAGTTGTTTCGATATTCATAAAATTAGGGAAGAAGCGGTCTGGTTCGACCTGAAAGAAACGCAGCGGAAAGTCCTGGAGCAGCGGGCATTGCGCCCGAAAATATATTGTAACATAATTTTTTGAATTGAAAATGGATAGTTTTAAAGTGGAAAGCGGTAAACGGTAAAAAGTGGAAAGTGGTAAACGGTAAGCGGTAAGTTCGTTGTTTTGAGTTTTGAGCTTTAAATAAAAATTTGCTACTCAGCAATTGCAGCTTACCGTTTACCACTTACCGTTTACCGCTTTAAAAGGTTCTTGACAGCCAAACGGGCATCACTTAGTCTTAAAGTGTGGAGCATTTCTCCGCCTCAATATGATTAATCAGCCTGCAATGTAAAATCCTTTATTTTCAAATTTTAATATAAAAATGGTTAAAGAACAGATTAAAAATCTTATTACGGAAAAAACTGCGCGCATCGGCGTTATCGGGCTCGGCTACGTCGGCTTGCCCCTGATTGTCGAGTTCGCCTCGAAAGGCTTCGAAGGCATCGGTTTTGAAGTCGATACGAAAAAAGCCGAAGCGATTAACAACGGCGAATCTTATATCGTCGACGTGACGAGCGAAAACGTCAAAAAATGCGTCGACGCCGGTAAATTAAAAGCGACGACCGATTTTTCGGAGCTTGAAAAATGCGACGTGATAATCATCTGCGTGCCGACGCCGCTGCGGAAAACGAAAGACCCGGACATGTCTTACATTCTGGCGGCGGGCGAGGAAATTCAGAAATATATGCGTCGCGGGCAGCTCATTATTCTCGAATCGACCACATATCCCGGCACGACCGACGAAGTTCTCCAGCCGATGTTCGAGGAAAAAGGCTTTAAGCTGGACGAGGATTTTCTGCTCGCCTTTTCGCCGGAGCGCGTCGACCCGGGCAACCCGCAGTTTCAGACGCACAATATTACGAAAGTCGTCGGCGGCGTCGGCAAAGATTCGACCGAAGTTTCCGCGCAGCTCTACTCGCAAATCGTCGATAACGTTCACGCGGTTTCTTCGGCGCGCGTCGCCGAAGCCTGCAAATTGTGGGAAAACACTTTTCGCGCCATCAATATCGGAATGGCGAACGAGATGGCGAAAGTCTGCAACGCGCTCGGCATCGACACCTGGGAAGTCGTCCGCGCGGCGGCGACAAAGCCGTTCGGCTTTATGCCGTTTTATCCCGGTCCGGGCATCGGCGGACACTGCATCCCGCTCGACCCGCATTATTTATCGTGGAAAGCGCGCCAGCACGGTTTCGACTCGCGGTTTATCACGCTGGCGGAAGAAATAAATTCCTCGATGCCGAAATACGTCGCCAGCCTCGTGCGCGACGCTCTGAACGAGCGGGAAAAGAGCGTCAAAGGCTCGAAGGTCTTAATCCTGGGCGTCGCCTACAAAAAAGACATCGACGATATGCGCGAATCGCCCGCGCTGTCGGTGATTGACCTTTTGCGCGCGCTCGGCGCGGAAGTTTTTTATCACGACCCGTTCGTGCCGGAGGTTCATTTCGACCACGCCTACACCATCGGCGCGGGCGACCCGCTTTTCAATTCGGATTTGACCGACGATTTAATCGAATCTGCGGATTGCGTCGTCATCTGCACCGAGCATTCCGGGGTCGATTACCACCGCGTTTGCGAGCTGTCGAAAATCATCGTCGACACGCGAAACGCGTTAAAGGAAGAAATCCGCAACGGCAGCAAAGCGAAAATCGTTCGTTTGTAAACCGCAAATGTTCAGATTCAGGCATCTGTCGCCGGACGACTTTCCGCTGATGCTCGAATGGCTTTCCCGAAAGCATGTCGCAGAGTGGTGGAATGACGGCGACGACACTCTGGAAAAAGTCGCCGCGCATTACGGCGCGGCGGACGAAACGCGGCGTTTTATCCTTCTGGATGACGAAAAGCCAATCGGCTATTTTCAATATTATCTCGCCGGAGACGATTCAATCGGAATCGACCAGTTTATCGGCGACGAGACATATCTGAATCGCGGCGTCGGTGAAAAAACGATTGGAATGTTTGTGCGCCTGATTGCCGAAAAACACAATCCCGCCTGTATCATTCTCGACCCGTCGCCGGAAAACGCCAGAGCCGTCAGATGTTATGAAAAAGTCGGTTTTCGTCATTACGAAACGAGAAAACATGAAAACGGCGAGCCGGCGTATATGATGCGCCTCGAAATTCATCCGGCAAACGAGCAAACAAAAGATAAATGTTAAATGGTAAATGGTAAATGATAAAAATCCTGAACATCGTCGGCGCGCGACCGAATTTTATGAAGATTGCGCCGATTGTCCGCGAGATGCGGCGGCGCGCGAGCGATTTTCTGCCGCAAATCGTGCATACCGGGCAGCATTACGACGCGGCGATGTCGGATTCTTTTTTTGCGGACCTGGACATTCCCGCGCCGGATTTTCATCTGGAAGTCGGTTCCGGCTCGCACGCCGTTCAGACGGCGCGGATTATGACGGCTTTCGAGCCGGTCGTCGTGCAGGAAAAACCGGATTGGGTTCTGGTCGTCGGCGACGTTAACTCGACTATCGCCTGCGCTTTAGTCTGCTCGAAACTGGGCGTCAAAATCGCGCACGTCGAAGCCGGTCTGCGCTCGCGCGACCGCACGATGCCCGAAGAAATCAACCGCGTTCTGACCGATGCGATTTCCGATTTGCTTTTGACCACATCGCCCGACGCCGACGAAAACCTCCGGCGCGAAGGCATCGCGCCCGAAAAAATAAAATTTGTCGGCAACGTGATGATTGATTCGCTTTTTTACAATCTGAAAAAAGCCGAAACGTCGAGCGTTCGCGAGGATTTGAATTTAAACGAAAAGGATTACGCCGTTTTGACGCTGCATCGCCCGTCGAATGTCGACGAAAAGCAGGTTTTCGCGGGCTTGCTCGAAGCGCTCGCGCGAATCGGCGAAAAGCTTCCGGTTATTTTTCCCGTCCACCCGCGCACGAAAGCGAGAATCTCGGAATTCGGCTTTGCGGAAAGGGTCGAAAATTCCAATATCAAGCTTATCGAGCCGCTCGGTTATCTCGATTTTATGCGGCTTTACAGCGGCGCGCGCCTTGTTCTGACGGATTCCGGCGGCTTACAGGAAGAAACGACCGCTCTCGGCATTCCCTGCCTGACGCTGCGCGAAAATACTGAAAGACCGATTACCATCGAGCTCGGAACAAACAATCTGGTCGGCACGAATCCCGAAAAAATCCGCCGGACCGCTTTCGGGATTTTAGACGACAAGCAAAACGCCAAAGACAAAAAAATCCCGCCGCTCTGGGACGGTCGAGCGGCGGAACGAATCTGTAATCAACTGATAAGTGAAAACTGAGAACTGATAGTGAAAAACAAAACTATCAGTTCCCAGTTTTCAGTTCTCCCTTATTATTCGCTTTTTCCCATCGGATAACCGGCGTCTTTCCAGGCTTTGGTGCCGCCGACTAATGCGAATGCGTTTTCGATACCTTTTTCTTTCAATTTAGCAACCAGACCGGCGCTTGTATGCTCGCTCGGTCAGGAGCAGTAGGCGATGATTTTCTTGCCGGTCGGGATTTCCTTGTAGCGCGCGTCGACCGCTTCCATCGGAATATTAATCGCGCCCTTGATGTGTTCCTGTTTGTACGTGGCTTCGGCGCGCGTGTCGATGAAAACGACTTTTCCCGCGTCGAAATCCTTTTTCGCGTCGGCTAACGAAATGCGCGGAGCGTCGTCGGCGTGCCCGTGTTCATCGGTTTTCGGCGCGTCGTTTTTCGGCTTTTCGGCAGTCGTTTTGGCGCTGTTGTTCTGCTGCGTCGTCGTCGTTGACGCATTCTGACAGGCGGTTAAACCCGCGACGGCGAATGCGGCGACAATGAGCGTTGTTAAAATAAAACGCATTTTTACCTCCTAAAATTATTGCTGTTTACATTTTCTCACAGACGCGCGAAAGTGGAAAAGTGAAAAAGTGGAAAGGTGAAAAAATTTGCTGTCGAGAAACAATGATGCCTTTTTCACTTTTTCACTTTTT
>DATHBC010000352.1:0-3870 GCA_035296345.1 Pyrinomonadaceae bacterium
TAATTTGAGGCTTTGCCGCAAAAGTCAAAAAATCAAGCGCTTTTGCGGCAAAGCCGTTTATCGTTTGTCTTTCCGTTCCTTCAAACCGAGCAGTTGAAGCGTCGCCAGAAACATAAAACGCGGGTTTAAAATCAAATACCTGCGCCAGAGACGTTTCGGCTCCTGCGTCAGGCGATAAAGCCATTCCAGTCCTAAATTTCCCAGCCATTCGGGCGATTCCCTGACGTTTCCGGCGTAGAAATCGAACGACGCGCCGACGCCGAGCATCACGGCTTTGACTTTATCCGCGTGCGCCGCCATCCAGTTTTCCTGTTTCGGGCAGCCCAAGCCCATAAACAAAATGTCCGGTTTCGCGCGATTGATTTCCGCCGTCACCAGAGCGTCTTCCTCGTCGGTCAAAGGTCGAAACGGCGGCGAAAAAGCGTAAGCAATCCGCAAACCGGGAAGCTCTTTTTTCGCGCGTTCCAAAATCCGGTCGACGACTTCCTGCTTGCCGCCGTAAAAGCCGACGCTCAGATTGTTTTTCGCCGCGTATTCGCAGAGCATCGTCATCAAATCGTTTGCCCGCACGCGCGTCGCGTCTTTTGCGCCCTGCAATTTCTGCATCCAGACCAGCGGCATTCCGTCCGTGATGATAAAATCCGCGCCGTTGACCTTTGCGGCGTATTCGGGATTGTCCTGAGATTCCATGACCATGTGAACGGTCGAAAAACAGACGTATCCGCCGCCGCCGGCGGCAACCATTTCGGCAACTTTCTCAATCGCCGATTCGTGGCTGCGGCAGACGTTCGGAAACAAACTGACCACGCGAACGCGATTCTGATTTTTCGGAAAACTCAAATCTTTCATTAAAACTAATTTCGCCGATTACGACCGTTTCGACGCCGCGCTTAAAATTTCCGCGTAAATATTTTCCAGCCGTTCGATGTAATCGTTCAAATCGAATCTTGCTTTAATCGTGGCGCGCGCGTTTTTTCGCAGTCTTTCCGAATCAATCTCGCCCGCAAGCAAAAGCTTGAGTTTTTCGACTAACTGCGCGACGCTGCGCGGCTCGATTAAAAAACCGTTCTCGCCGTCTTCGACGACCGCGCCGGTCGAAGCCATTTCCGAAACAATGACGACGCAGCCCGAAGCCATCGCTTCGAGCATCGCCACCGGCAAGCCTTCGCCGTAGCGCGAGGGCAGCAGAAAAATGTCGGCTGTCGCCAGCTCTTTCCATTTTTCCGCGCCGGTCGCGACGCCGCCGTAATAAAATTTTTCGCCTAAGATTCGCGTCATTTCCGCGACGAAAAAATCTTTCCGCTCGCCCGCGCCGAAACATTTGAAGCGAAACCGGAAATTTTCGTTTTTTAGACGGCGGCAGGCTTCGACTATTTCGTGCAAGCCTTTCGATTCGTGCAGGCGTCCGAGAAAAATCAAAGTTTTTTCGTCCGTTTTTCGCTCGGCGTCGACCGCTTCATCGACGGCGACGGCGTTTTCCAGCACGCGGACGTTTAAATTCCGCCAGCGATTTTCGATAATCTTTTTTTCCTGCTCGCTCAAAACCACGACCGCGTCGCCTGCGCGCAGCATTTTTTCGGCGATTTTTTTCAGCCAGCCGCTTTGAAACTCCTCAGCCAGATAACGCCCGCCGTGAACGTGAACGACAAGCGGAATTTTTGCCGCGCGAGCCGTCGCCGCGTAAACCGCGTCGCGCACGATGGCGAGCGGATTAAAATTCGTGTTGAGGTGAACGACGTCGGCGTCGCGCACGGCGCGCCGGAAACGCCGGACGGAAACGATTTGTTTCCGAATCCATCCGATGCGCGCTCGCTCGCCGTCGCGCCTGCCGGCTTCGAAATGCCTGTACTCGAAAGTGCCGCGCTCGATAATCTGGCGCGCGACCGTCGAAATTCCGCTCACGTTTTGTTTTTCGTCCAGGCTCGGCGCGGTTAGAAGTACTTTGAAAGGCTTTTTTACGGTCATCGCAAACCAAAAAGAATAGCGTAACGCGCGCCCGGAAACAATCCGGCGTTTGCATGTAAAAGGTTAATGGCTTAAAAAAGATTGTGGAGATTGCAAATTATTTTTTATTTTTGCATCTTTGCGCCCGTTGCGCCTTTCTGGTTAAAAATTCTCTTAAAGCCGATGAAAGCCGAAGCCGTCGTCAAAAATAAAATCAAAATCGCGAAAGCCGAAAACCGCGTGCCGCGCTGGGTTTTGCCTTTGGTGAAAACCGCGATTTTTCTGGCGGACGGCTTTCTGGCTTTCGCCTGTTTCGCGCTGGCTTTCGCCTGGCGCGAGGGCGAGGCGGTTTTTTCCTCGACCGCCTGGGCTTGGTCGAAAGAGTTTGTGCCGTACGCCGGAGTCGTCTTTTTCGCCATTCCCGTCAGGCTGGCGATGCTTTCTTATCAAAGAGTTTACCGCTTGCAGGGCGCGTTTTCCTACGTCGCCGAATTTATCAAGATTTTCAAAGCCGTCGCCGTCGGCTCGCTTTTGATAATCGCTTTCACGTTTCTGTTTCGCGGCGGTTTCGCCTTTCGCGATTTTTCGTATTCGCGCGGCGTTTTTCTGCTCGATTTCGCGGTGTCGCTGGTCGTTTTCTCGGCTTTTCATCTGGGTTTGCGTTATGTGCAGACGATTTTCCGCAAGCGCGACATCAACCTGATTCCGACGCTGATTGTCGGCACTAACACGGAAGCCGGACAGACGATTCGCGAGCTGAAAGAGCGCCCGGATTTGGGCTATCGCGTGATCGGGGTTTTAGCCGCAGACGACACGGAGAGACACGGAGAAAATACAAAAAATGTCTCTGTGCTCTCTGTGTCGTCTGCGGCTAAAAGTTTTAGCGACGTTCCGATTGTCGGAAATCTGAATGATTTATCCGACTTGATTCGCGACCTCGAAATTCAGGAAGTCATCATCACGGACGACAAAATTCCGAGCGAGAAATTTTTTGAAGCGATGATGCAGGTCGGGCGGCGGCAAAAGGTCGAGTTTCGTTTTGCGCCGAATCTTTTCAACGTTCTGCCGCAGAAAACCAGCGTCGAGCAAATCGGCGTTTTGCCGATGGTCAGGCTTTTTCGCGAGCCGCTGTCGGAGGCGGAACGCCTGGTCAAAAGAATTTCGGACATTGTAATTTCGGCGGCGGCAATCGTTTTGAGCGCGCCGGTCTGGATTGCGATTTCGATTCTCGTCAAGCTGGATTCGCGCGGCGCGGTGCTTTTCCGGCAGGAGCGCGTCGGGATGGACGGGCGAATTTTTCTCTGCTACAAATTTCGCACGATGCACGCCGGAGCGGACGAAAATCTGCATCGCGAGGCGTATCGCAAAAACATCGAGGGAATGGAAGAGGCAAACGCGGGCGACGACCGGAATCCCGTTTTCGGCAAAGTCAGAAACGACCCGCGCGTGACGAAAATCGGGAAATTTCTGCGGCGCACGAGTCTCGATGAATTGCCGCAGTTTCTAAACGTTCTGCGCGGCGAGATGAGCGTCGTCGGCGCGCGCCCGCCGATTCCTTATGAAGTCGTCGAATACGACTTGAAACATCGCCGCCGCCTGGACATGAAGCCCGGAATTACGGGCTTGTGGCAGGTTTCCGGCAGAAACCGCCTGACGTTTGAAGAGATGGTCAAAATCGACTTGTATTACATCGAAAACTGGTCTTTGTGGCTGGATTTAAAGATAATTCTGCTGACGCTGCCGGCGGTTTTGCGCGGCGACGGAGCGAGATAACTGATAACTGAGAACGGCGTTGTTGCATAAATAAACAAGCCGGTTCAAATTCAGATTTTCTTTAGTTCGTTACTTTGTAGCTTTCAGGTTTTCCCAGATGCGTCATTCGATTCAGAATGGCGCATTTGATTTTGATTTCCTGAAATTCGTTCT
>DATHBC010000353.1:0-9102 GCA_035296345.1 Pyrinomonadaceae bacterium
GAATCAATTTGCCTTTATCTATTAAGGCAATCGGTTCGAGAGTTTTCCCGTCGTCCAGCACGGCAAAAATTATCGGTTTGGCTCTTTGCTGCCCGCAAATTGCCGAAACCGACAAAACGATGACTGAAAGACAGGCGAAAGATTTAACGAAAAATGTTTTTTTCATATTTTTTTGGTCTTTGTATTTAAAATGGAAAATGCGAAAGAACGCCGGAAAAGTAAAACGTTCGGTTTAATTTTTCGGCATTCTTTCGCATTTCTCAAAGACGCGCGCCGCCTAAATTTTTTGCGAGACTAATTTCGCCTGCATAAACTGCAAAAGATATTCGCGCCCGCCCGCTTTCGAGTCAGTGCCCGACATATTAAAACCGCCGAACGGGTGCGCGCCGACCATCGCGCCGGTGCATTTGCGGTTGAAATAAAGATTACCTACGTGAAACTCGCGCCGCGCTCTTTCCAGCCTGCCCTGACTGGTCGAATAAACCGCGCCCGTCAAGCCGTATTCCGTATCGTTGGCGATTTCCAGAGCGTGGTCGAAATCCCTGGCTTTGATAACCGCCAGCACGGGCGCGAAAATCTCTTCCTGCTCGATGGTGCTGAGCGGTTTTACGTCGTCGATAATCGTCGGCTCGACGTAAAATCCGTTTTCGCTGGTGGTCGTCCCGCCGACCAGAACTTTTCCGCCTTCCTCGATGCCCTTCTGAATCATCGAAGTCGCTTTGTCGAAAGATTTCTGGTTGATAACCGCCGCGACGTGCGTATCCGGCTCTTCCGGCGCGCCGATTTTCAGCTTTTTGGTCAATTCGACGACTTTTTCAATCAATTGGTCGTGAACTTTTTCATCGACAATAAGGCGCGAGCAAGCCGAGCATTTCTGACCCTGAAAACCGAAAGCCGAAGCGACGACGCCTTCCGCCGCCGAATCCAGATCCGCGTCGTCGGCGACGATAATCGCGTCCTTGCCGCCCATCTCCGCGACGACGCGTTTTATCCAGCGTTGTCCTTTCTGCGTCCGCGCCGCCTGTTCGTAAATGTGCAAGCCGACCGTTTTCGAACCCGTAAACGAGATAAAACGAATTTTCGGGCTGCCGACCATCAACTCGCCGACGCGCGTTCCCGAACCGGCGACGAAATTCACGACGCCCGCCGGAAGCCCGACTTCTTCGAGCAGTTCCATAAATTTATAAGCAATCGCCGGCGCGTCGGGCGAAGGCTTCAAAACGGTCGTGTTTCCCGTGACTACAGCACTTAATGTCATTCCAGCCATAATCGCCAGCGGAAAATTCCACGGCGGGATAATCGCGCCGACGCCGAGCGGGATATATTCGATGCGATTGTCCTCGCCGGGAAACGGAACGACCGGCTGCGGCTGCGCCCAGCGCAGCATCTCGCGCCCGTAAAACTCGCAGAAATCAATCGCCTCAGCCGTGTCGCCGTCGGCTTCCGCCCAGGTTTTGCCGACTTCGTGAACCATCCAAGCCGAATAATAATGCTTGCGCTCGCGCAAAGTCGCCGCCACGCGGAAAATGTATTCGGCGCGCTCTTCGGCGGAAACGTTTTTCCACGTTTCAAACGCCGCCGCCGCCGCGTCAATGGCTCGCTGGACCAGATTTTCCGCGTCCGCGTCCGCATCCGAAAAACGCCCGACAACCTGCGTTTTGTTCGACGGGTTGATGCTCTCGAATTTCGTCGGCAAATCAATTTTTTCGCCGTTGATGATAACCGGATAATCGCGTCCCAGCTCGGATTTCACCTGCTCCAAAGCGGCGCGCATCGCCTCGGCGTTTTCCGGTTTTGAATAATCTGTAAACGGCTCGTTTCTAAATTCGCTGATTGCTTTTTCTGCTCTCATAATTTTTTCTCGCTTCTTAAAATTTAATCATTCCAAGCGTCCTGAAATTCTCCAACTTTAGTTTCCGAAATTCCGGGGCGATTTTCCAGCCAGCCTTTTGTTGTTTGTCTATCATTTTCCGCAGGTGAAGCAAATTTTTTAGCCGAAGTTATAAAACCTCCCCAACTTTCTTCTTTTCCGCCGCCGCTAAACAGCAATTTGTTTGCTTCCACCAAATCTATAAAATCACTCAAAAACTCATCAAATGCCGCTTCGGTCAATTGCGGCTTCAAAGTCACAAAAACTTCAAATCCAAATTCCTGATATTCTCCAACGTGAAACTTTTTTCTTAATCTTCTTTTAAGCCTGGATTTCTTCATTCCCATTTGCCGGTCTTCTGCAATTTTCTAATCTTTCGTTTTGCCATTTCTCTTTTCAGCATCGTCATCCTGTCCAGAAAAACGATTCCGTCGCAGTGGTCTGTTTCGTGCAGGACGCAGCGCGCCGTCAAATCCGTGCCGTCGAGTTCCCGCGCGTTACCGAAAACGTCCTGGTAACGGACGACGGTTCGCACTTCGCGTTTGACCTGCGTGTAAATTCCGGGAAACGACAGACAGCCTTCGTCGCCCGCCTGCTCGCCTTCCTGCGCGATGATTTCCGGGTTTATCAAAGCGATTTTCTGCGCCGGGTCTTCGCCGCCCGAACAATCCATCACGAACAGGCGTTTTGAAACGGCGACCTGCGGCGCTGCCAAGCCGACGCCGCCCGCCGCATACATCGTCTCGAACATATCCGACACCAGACGGCGCAAATCTTCGTTAAATTCTTCTTCGCCGACGGGTTTCCCGACCGTGAGCAAAACGGGTTCGGGATATTGAACAATCTTGAGTAAAGCCATAATTTCTATTTTATAAGGCAAATGCGAAAAGGCAAAAGTTTAGAAGGCAAAAGTTTAAAAGCAAAAATCTGAAAATCAATAAATAAAATGTTTCGTCCGCTTGCCGATTCGCAGCCAGACGGCGAAAGTTTTTCGTTTCGGAAAATCGCTTTGCGCTTTCCCGCCCGCGCTGGAAATTTCCTTTAAGACTTCGCGAATGTCGAAATCGAATCGTTTTAGTAAAAATCGTTTTTCCGAATTATAAAACATCAGGCGCGATTGCTCGAATTTCGCTAAATCCTTTGCCCGGACGGGTTCGATTTCCTTCGATTGTAAAAATTCGGCAAATTCCAGCGCGTCTTCCAAGTGTTTTTTGATTGTTTGCGGCAGAAATTGGTTGGCAAATTCACGGAATTTTTTTTCAAAATCCTTGCCTAAAATTTTTTGCGTCAGCGGCAGCAATTTTCCGACTTCGTGCAGGCGTTTGGAGAAAAGCGAGTCGGCGAAAAAATTGATTTGTTCCGGCAAAAGCTGCCGGATTTGCTCGATTTCGGCGTCGATCAAATTATTTTCCGCGCCGATTTTTTGCGGCTCCCGCAAAAATCGAAGGCGCAAATCCTCGTTCGTGAAGATTCGCGCCAGAAGGTTTTGCACGTCTTGCAGGCTCATTCGAATTTTTTAGTCTTTCGTTCGACGTAAAGCGAGCCGGTCGTGTTTTCCGTCACGCTTCGCGCGGGCGCAAACGGTTTTTCTTCCAGCAAATTCGCCGTTTCATTTTTTCCCGTCAATTCATTTGTGAGCGCAGGATTTATCTTCGCCTTTTTCTCCTTTAAAGTTTCGTTAAAAAACACAAAAATCAAAGACAGGAAGGCGAAAACGATAAAGCCGATAGCTAGAACGGCGAAATAGATATTTGTTCCGCCGAGCAGATATTTTTCGATGACGTAGTAAATCAGAATCGCGACGGCGAATAAAATAACCGCGCCCAAGCCGCCGAGAGCGAAATTGCCGAATCTTTCGAGCAGCTTTTCGCGGCGCAGCAGGCGCGCGCTTTCGGCGGAAGGAATCTGCTCGACGAGCGATTCGGCGGTTTTCTCCAGGTTCAAACCGCATGAACGGCAGAATTTCTGCTCGGTTGTATTATTCGCGCCGCAATTCGGACAAAACATAATTTACCCCAGTTTTCTGGTTTTGTTTTCGGCAAACAAAAGCTCGGTCGTATTTTCCGTGACGCCGCCGACCGCCGCCGCAGGCATAAACGGTTTTTCTTCAATCATTTTTGCCGTTTTCACTTTTTCAGGTTCGCCGGTTTTCGGCAACTGATTCGTTTTCGCTTCGTCCTGCATTACCCGGCGGCGTTTTATGCGGCGCACCTGGCGAATGGCGAATTCAAAAATCATACCAATCAAAAAGATTCCGAGGAAAACTCTTTTGCCGGAAAAAATCATGTGGTTCAAGATGGCATAGATAGAAATTATAACGCCGGTCGAAACTATAATTATCAATCCGACGGAAGCAAAATCCGTCAGCCTTTTAATCAATTTCAATTGATTAAACTGTTGCCGGTCTTTATCGACCGAAAGCTGCCGGGCGAGCGATTTAGCCGCGTCTTGCAGATTAAAGCCGCAAAAACGGCAAAAGTTTTGTTCAATCTTATTTTTTGCGCTGCAATTCGGACAAAAAATGTCGGATTTCGGATTCGTCATTTGATTAAACCCCACACTATACGCCAAAACTTCCGGCAAAATTTAATTCTTCAAAAGGTTTCGCGCCGTTTCCAGCTCGCGCAAAATCTCCGCGAAGGGCGGAAATTTTTCGTCGCGCTCCAGAATCGCGCCTTTGATATTAGATTTTACGCAAACTTCGCGGAAAACGTTCCAGATTTCATCTTCGGTTTTGTCGGCGTGAAGGTCAAGCAGATGATTTCCGTGCCGGTGCGAGCCGACGAAATGAAGCTGAACGATTCTTTCGGCAGGCAGCTTTTCCAGAAATTCGCGCCAATCGTAGCCGTGATTGGCGGAATTGATGTAAAGATTCGTCACGTCGAGCAGCAAGCCGCAGTCGGTTTCTTCAATAAGTTCCGTGATAAATTCCGCTTCGTCCATTTCCGAAAACGGAAAACGAACCATATACGTGATGTTTTCCAGAATCAGCGGCGTTTTGATAAATTCTTTGACGCGCCGGACGTTGCGTTTCAGCGCCGCCAGACTTTCGCGCGTGAAGGCGACGGGCGCGAGATGACCGATGTCGACGCCGCCGGATTTGGTAAAACAGACGTGCTCGCTGAACCACGCGGGCTGCAATTTTTCGATAAACGCCGCGAGCTTTTCCAGATATTTTTCGTCCACGCCCTCGGCGCTTCCCAGAGAGAGATTCAAGCCGTGCGGAACGAGCGGAAAATGCTGGCGCAGCAGTTCGAGCTCCGCCAGCTTCGCCGCCGTCGCGTCCAGATAATGGTCAGCCGTGATTTCCAGAAAATCTATCTCCGCCCGGCGCAAAAACAAATCGGCGCGGAATTGTTCGCGAAATCCGACGCCGACGCCAAGTTTGGGAAGTTTTTGAAAAGAGCCGCCCATAAAATCTGAATCTAGTCGCCGCCGCCGCAGCCGCCGCAGCCGCTGCCGCAGGAACTTCCGCCGCCGTCGCCGCCGGATGAAGAACAGCTTGAGCCGCAAGCCGAACCGCAGCCGCCTGAACCCGAATTGACGGCAGCTTGATTCTGCGCTTTTTGAAACGCCTGAGTGTAATCGTCGTAGACGGTTCCCGCCAGAATCGCGCCGCCGAAAATGCCCACGCCCAAAAGCAGCGGGTCGACTCCGCCGGGATTCTGCGCGTGCGTGTTCGGCAGCGCTTTCGGCGTGTAGGACGGCTGGTAAATCTGCGGCATCTGCTGCTTTAATTTGTCGAAAGCAATCTGTAATCTTTCGAGATAATTTTTTCCGAGCCTTGTCAGACGCGGCATTCGGGCGACGGTAAAAGTTATGACCGCCGCGAGGATGGAAATGATGATTATCCCAAAGACGTTAAAGTAGCCGTTGATAAAAGCGGCGACGAATTTGTATGCGCCCAAGCCGAGAATCAGGAGCAGAACGATATTTCTGGCGCGTGCGACGCCGTTTCTGGCTTCGCTGTCGGTCAGAAATTGCTGTTGTTCGAGCTTTGATTCATACGTGCCGTAATACGGCTCTAAAACCTGCAGCAGACCGTAGCCGTTGAAAATTTCCTTCGGCTCGCGCGAACCGCCAAACCATCGGAGGACGTCTCGCTCCATCTGGTTCAGGCTTCGCGTGTCGGTTTGATGTTGATTGCGATGAATGCGCGAATTTTTGCCGTCATTCTGAAATATCAGAAAATCTTTTTGCCTGAGCGCAAAGACTACGGCGCGCGCGACTTCGTTAATTCCTCCGCGCAGGCAGGCGATTTCATAAGGGTCGATGTTCGTCGGAATCGGCGGAATCGGCAGGTTGGCGGATTTGTCAGCCTGCGTCTTCCAGATGGCGAAAATGACCAGCGTGAAAGTCGCGAACAGGCTGTAAAAGATTAAAAAGACGTCGCCCGGCATATTCGCCAGCGGGTTATCAAACAGGAAGTCCATACGGTAAATTTCCTCCTCGCGCTTATTCTAACCACTTTTAATTACGAATTGCGAGAAGCTTCGGTTCAGGATGTAACAAATATTTAACACGGAAAAAGGAAATTATGGAAATTATGGAAGTATGGAAAAAGGGAAAGAGGATATTTTCTCTTATCAGTCTAATTTCCTTAATTTCCCTAATTTCCCTAACTTCCTTACTTCCATAATTTCCCTAATTTCCTCTACCGGGAAATAAAAACCTGCGTGACGTAAATTCCGCCCCCGGCGGATTCGGCGATGCCGATGCCCGAAACGTTGTAGTCCGGGTCGAGAATATTGTCCCGGTGCGAAGGCGATTTCATCCAGCCGCGCACCGCCATCGCGTTCGGGTTATCGTAACCTTCGCAAAAGTAAAGATTTTCGCCGATTTTGCTCCAATTTTTGATGCGCCTCGCCCGCGCCCGCCCTTCAACCGCTTCGCCGCTGCGGTCATAATGACTAAAAAAATTTTCACGCGCCATTTTCTCCGAATACTCGCGCGCCAGACGCGCCAGATTCGCGTCCCAAGCCAGCTCGTCCAAGCCTTTTTTGCGCCTTTCCTGATTGATAAGCCCGAAAATTTCCTGCTCGCCCTCATCGAAACCGGCAGCGGAAACGCGCGACGACGTCGAAGCGGAATAAACCTTTCTCTGCGCTGAAATCTCGGGCGCGAAAGCGCAGCTCAAAACGGCGACCGCCAAAACAAAAAGACACAGTTTCGCCTTTACTGAAGACAGATTCATCACGAATTTTTCCTTCTTGAAATTTGACTCGGAGAGAGTTCCGGTTCGGGAAAACCGGGTTGGAACTTGCGCGCTTTGATGCCGAAACACGAAAGCCCGGTTTTCTATTTTTGCCCGGAATCAGTAATTTTGTAAAGCTTTTTTGTAATTTTCGAAATTCCGGTGCATTTCTTCCAGCGAATCGCCGCCGAATTTTTCGCGCAGAGCATTTGCCAGAACAATCGCCAGCATCGACTCGCCAATCACGCCCGCCGCCGGAACCGCCGTGATGTCCGAGCGTTCAAAGGCGGCGAGTTCCTCTCGTTTCGATTCGATGTCGACCGATTTCAGAGCCTTTCGCAAAGTCGAAATCGGTTTCAGATAACCGCGCGCGCGCAGCTCTTCGCCGTTTGTGATGCCGCCTTCCAGCCCGCCCGCGCGATTGGTCGGGCGCGTAAAAGTTTTCGAGCTTTCGTCGTATCCGATTTCGTCGTGCACTGCCGAGCCGAAACGACCGGCATTCGCGACGCCTTCGCCGATTTCGACCGCTTTGACGGCTTGAATCGACATCAAAGCCTGCGCGATGCGCCCGTCCAGCTTTTCCGACCAGCTCGTGTGCGAGCCCAAGCCGACGACGACCGATTTCGCCACGACTTCAAAAATTCCGCCGAGAGTATCGCCGTCCGCCTTTGCTTTATCAACCAGCGCAATCATCGCTTTTTCGGCTTCGGGGTCGGCGCAGTTTAAAGGCGAATCTTTTTCAGTCGCGCAGATTTCCGCCCAGGTTTTCTCCAGAGGTTTTTCGGGAACGCTGCCGAGCTTGACGACGTGCGAGCGAATTTCGATTTCGAATTGTTCCAAAAGTTGTTTGGCGATTGCGCCGCAGGCGACGCGAGCGGCTGTTTCGCGAGCCGAAGCGCGTTCCAGGATGTCGCGCAGGTCTCTGGTTTGAAATTTTTGCCCGCCCGCCAGGTCTGCGTGACCGGGGCGCGGGCGCTTGACGAGACGCGCGTTTTTAGGCTCGTTTTCCGGCTTTTCCGCCGACATCACTTCCGTCCAGTGAACGAAATCGCGATTTTCAATCACCAGCGCGATGGGCGAGCCGAGCGTTTTTCCGTGACGCACGCCCGACAGAATCTCGATTTTATCGCTCTCGATTTTCTGCCTGCCGCCGCGCCCGTAGCCCTGCTGGCGACGCCAAAGCTCGTGATTTATTTTTTCGATGTCGATTTCCAGACCCGCGGGCAAGCCTTCGACAATCGCCGCCAGCGATTTGCCGTGCGATTCTCCGGCAGTGGTAAAACGAAAAAACATAAATTTATAAACGTTCGCCGGCGATTGAGTTTCTGTGATTCAAAATCGGGCGGACGACAATCAGAAAAACGCTGAGCAAAATCAGAAGACCGCCGAACAAGGTTTGCAGCCCGAGTTTCTCGCCGAAAAACCCGCCGATAATCACCGCCACCAGCGGCGTGACGAATGAAATCATCATCGCGCGCGTGACATCAATTTTAGTCAGCAGCCAGTAATAAAGCCAAAACGCCACAATCGAGCCCATAATAGCGAGATACAAAACGCAGATTATCGCATTCCAGGTCCAGTTAAAATTAACCGGGCTGCCTTCCGCGCTTAAGCCGACAAACCAGAGCGGAATGTGACCGACGAGCATCTGCCCGAAAACCATAGTCGCCGGGTGCAGGTTTTGTCCTTTCGCTTTCGTCAAAACGCTGGCGTATGACGCGCCGAAAGCGCCGACGACGACCGCCAGACTTCCCAGAAAAGCCATCTGCCCGTTCAGCGTCAATTGCTCTCTGAAAATCACGGAGATGCCGCACAGACCGAGCAGAATCGAGACGATTTTCAAACCCGTAATCGATTCGCCGACGTAAATCCGTGCCAGAATCAAGCCGAAAGCCGGAATCGTCGCCTGCAAAACCGCCGCCAGCCCGGATGTAATGTGCTGTTCGCCCCAGAACAGCAATCCGTAATTAAAGAAAAATTGCAGAAACCCCGTGATAAAAATTATAATCCACGTCGCCCGTCCTTTCGGAAACGGAAT
>DATHBC010000354.1:0-1867 GCA_035296345.1 Pyrinomonadaceae bacterium
AAACTGCTCGGAATACATTTCGCAGGGACTTAAATTACAGCCGCAGTCGGAATATCTTTCGCTGATGCTGTTTCATTCGCTCTGGCATATGAAAAAATTCGACGACGCGCTGGAAGAAGTAAAGCGTTTCGTGGCGATTAACGGCTATTCGAAAGAATACGATTTGATTCTCAAAGAAATCGAAGGCGACTAAGCCGACTTGGCAATCTGCCGGATAGCGCCGAGATGATACGCCGTGTGCGCCAGCATTCCCATCGCCATGCCGACGTTATCTTCGCTCCAATCTTCGATTCCGGCAAGGCATAACAGAGTATTTTCGTAAGATTTGCGCGCCGACCGGCGCAGCGCGTCCCATTCGGCGTCGTTGACCTCTTCAATCAGCCAGCTTTGCTCCCAGTTGACGCGCTCGGTTCTGCCGGTCATAAACTCGCACAAACGGTCGAGATAAAATTTCGCGTGCTCGGTCTGCGCGGCAATCGTCGTCGTGCCGAACGCGCGCGAAGCCTGTTCCGCGTCGAGGCTTTCCAGCGTGTTGAAAAAGCCCGCGCCGCGGTCGAGATACGCGCTGCCGACGCCCGCCGGCGAGCCTTCGAACGTCTCGCGAAAAAGGTATAAAACTGATTTCAAAAAAGCGTCTTTTGCAATATCGGTGTTCATTTGTGTAATCTGTGGTTTCCGATTTATGGCAACCGAAAACATCGAAAAATTTATCGACGAGTTTGAAAGCTCGCTCCGCGAAGAGACTTTCGTCAAACTGACTTTAGGCAATTATAAAGGCGCGGACGCGCATCTGCAAAAAATCCTCGTCCGCCTGGTCGAAACCCGGCGCGGCACGCGTCTTTTCTTCCTTTTCCGGCAAACCACGCGCGACACGGCGAAGAATTTCGATTTTACGGAAGGCGTCGCGAAACTGCGCGCGCTATTGGGAAACGATTTTCTCGCCGGGCATCTTTTCACGACCGGAAACGACTTTCAGCTCGACATCGGCAAGAAAGGAAAATCGCGTCTGAACACGGCGAAACCGACGTTTAAGACAAAGCCTTCGCCGGCGCACGATAAGGAAAAACGCGTTCTGGTCGACCCGCGCGGCTTTTACCTGCGCGCGCTCGGAATTACCACCGACACCGGCGAAATCAAAGACAAGCAGCAGGACAAATGGAAACAGATTAATAAATTCGTCGAAACTCTTTCGCGCCTTTTTGAAAATTCCCTTTTAAAAAACCGGCGCGAGCTGCGCATCGTCGATATGGGTTCGGGCAAAGGCTATCTGACCTTTGCGGCTTACGATTATTTCAAAAACATTCTGAATCTCGACGTGCGGGTCACGGGCGTCGACACGAAACAGGAGCTCGTCTCGCTCTGCAGCGACATCGCCGAATCGTGCGATTTCGACAATTTAAAATTCGTGCACGGCTGGATTGGCGATTACGATTTGGAAAACGCCGATATTCTCATCGCGCTGCACGCCTGCAACACGGCGACCGACGACGCGATTTACAAAGGCATCCGGGCAAACGCGGATTTAATCGTCTGCTCGCCGTGCTGTCACCAGGAAATTCGCCCGCAGATAAAGCCGCCCGCGCTTTTAAAAGACATTCTGAAACACGGCGTGATGCTCGAACGCGAAGCCGAAATTATCACCGACGGCTTGCGCGCGCTGCTTCTGGAAAAAAGCGGCTACGCGACCAAAGTTTTCGAGTTTATCGCGACGGAACACACGCCGAAAAACAATATGATTGTCGGAACAAAGCAAAACGCGAGCGTCGACGCCGAGAAATACGAGCGCGAAATCGAAGGCATCAAAAATTTTTACGGCATCCGCGAGCAAAGGCTCGAAACGCTGCTTAATTCTTCGGCGTAGTTATTC
>DATHBC010000355.1:0-4343 GCA_035296345.1 Pyrinomonadaceae bacterium
CGGGATTAGCTATGAATTTTGAGTTTTCAGTTAAGGATTTCGGATAATTTAAAATCCTTAATTGAAAACTCGAAACTTTCTTTCATTCCGCATTCCGCATTCCGCATTCCGCACTCGAAAAGGTTTCTGCAAAAATAATAAAAATTACCGTTCACTTTTCAGAAAGAATTGTTATAATCGCGGCACTTCCATTTGAAACTTTTCTGAAACAACGGAGAAAATAATGAAAAAACTTTTCAGCTCAATCGTCTTTATCGCCGCTCTGGCGCTGGCGGCTTTCGCCGACGTCCGCCTGCCGGATACGCCGACGCCGAAGCCGTCGAAAAAAATCGACACGCGCCTGCGCATCAGCATCAGCAAAGACGCTAAAGAAGCGCGCCTGCGAATTCCGAAAAGCCAGTTGCGGCAGCTTCGCGCCGAGCTCGACGAGCTGGACGGCGGCGGGCGAGAGGACGCAGCGGCTTCACTGAATTTTGGAAAAGCGCAGACTATCGTCAGCGGCTTGTTTCTGACTCTGGCGTTTGCGGCGGGCGGCGTGTGGCTCATGCGCTCGCGCGACGGCAAAAGCGAGACGAAAACCGGCGGTAAAACCTTAGTCATCGCTGCCGGCGCGGGCTTGTTTTTGAGCGGAGCGGCGGCGACGATTGGTTTCGCCAACGTCGGTCCGCCGCCCGAAACGCGCAACATTACCGGCAAATTATTTTCTAATTCCGTGCACGCTTACAAACAGGCTTCCGGCAGAATACAGCTCGAAACCACCGACGAAGCCGAGGAAATCGAGTTAATCGTCCCGGACGTCGCGAAAAGCCCGAACGTCACCGGCGGCGAAGAGTAAATAACTGATAACTGAGAACTGAAAATAGCTGTCAGCTATCAGCTATCAGCCGTCAGCTTTTAATTCTCAGTTATCAGTTCTCAGTTATCAGTTATTTTATGCAGGAAATTCAGAAGGGAAAATTTGAAATCAGCCCGGCGCAAGGTTTCGCTTTCGCGTTTCTCGCGTTCTGCGCTCTTGCCGCCGCGCTCATCGGCAGTTTTCCTTTGCAGCTTTCGATTGTCACGATTTTTCTTTTCGCGGGCTTTCATAATTTTATGGAGTTTCGCTATTTCGTCGCGCGGATGCCGCTGCGCTGGGGAAAATCGCGGGCGTTTTACACGGTCGGCATCGGCGGCGTTTTGGGTTTGACCGTCGCTTATCTGGCGATTTATTTTCTCTACGACAACTGGCTCTGGAGCCTGACGAACGTGCAGGCGCTGGTCGCCGTCTGGAATACGCTTTTCGTTTTGTGGCTCGGGCTTCTTTTCTACCTGCGCGGGCGGCAGAAGCCGAAAACCGATTGGAGTTTGGCGATTGCCGCCGCTTTTCTGCTGGCGTCGCTGGCGTGGCTCGCGCCGAATTACTGGAGCCTGACGCTCGTTTACCTGCACCCGTTTATCGCGCTCTGGTTTGTGGAAAGACAAATCCGCCGGACGCGGAAAGAATGGCTCGCCGCTTATCATTTCTGTCTGGCTTCGATTCCGTTTTTCTTAATCGTTTTGTGGCTCGCGCTCGGCGGGCAGGCGAATCTGCCGGAAAATACGCCGCTTTTTTCGCGCATTTCGCAGCACGCCGGCGGCGCGATTCTGCCCGGCGTTTCGACGCACCTGCTGGTCGCCGCGCACGTTTTTCTCGAAACGATTCATTACGCGGCGTGGATTCTGCTGATTCCGCTCGTCGACCGGCGCGCCGTGCCCTGGAAATTAAAGGAAATTCCGCTGGCGTCGAATAAACAGGGTTTTCCGAAGCTGGCGACGGCGGTTTTAATTGTCGGCGTCGGCGCGGTGCTGGCGCTGTGGCTCGGCTTTTCAGTTGATTACGCGACGACCAGAGACGTCTATTTCGCCTTCGCCATCGCGCACGTTTTGGCTGAGTTTCCGTTTCTGGTAAAAATGCTTTAATAACGGAAAACGGAAAGTGGAAAATGGAAAACGATAGAGGAAAACTAAAATTTAAACGACGCTTTCATTTTCCATTATCCATTTTCCGTTTTCCGTTAATTTCGTTTTCCGTTTCTCGAATTTTTTTCTGCAAGAGTTTAAAACGGTCGGCGTTCCGAAAATGGTATGAATAAAAAATTTCCGTTCGAGCAACGGCTTCGGTGTGTCAAACTATCAATGGATTGAAACACTTTCTTCCGGGCGGGAATAAAATTTACAAAATTCGAAACGAGGTGAAGTTATGCGAAAGGTTTTCTTTTCAGTCGGTTTTTGTTTGCTTTTAAGCTTTGTCATCAACGCTCAACAGCAGGTAACGCCGCAGGGCGGGCTGGAAGCTCTGGGTAAAGACGGCAAGCCTTTGGGCGCGTGCCCGCTCAAACAGACGGACGTAAAAGCGGAAATCAGCGGTTTCCTGTCGCGCGTTAAAGTCACGCAGGAATTTGAAAATAATTTCAGCGAGAAGATTGAAGCCGTCTATGTTTTTCCGCTGCCGCAGAACGCGGCGGTCGACGATATGACGATGCGTATCGGCGAGCGCGTGGTGCGCGGGCGCGTTTTGAAGCGCGAGGAAGCCAGAGAAGTTTACGAAGCGGCAAAATCCGGCGGGCAAATCGCGAGCCTTTTAGACCAGGAGCGTCCGAATATCTTCACGCAATCGGTCGCCAATATTCTCCCGGGCGAAAAAGTGATTATCGAAATCAGCTACGTCGAGGTTCTGAAATACGAGGACGGGCAATACGAATTCGTCTTTCCGATGGTCGTCGGACCGCGTTATATTCCCGGCAATCCGACCGGAACGCGGCAGGGCGGCGGTTCCGCGCCCGACACGGACCGCGTTCCCGATGCCTCAAGGATTACGCCGCCCGTGGCGAAAGACCGCGCCGGTCACGACATCTCGATTGAAGTAAAACTGGACGCCGGAGTTCCGGTCGAAACAATCGCCTCGAAATCGCACCAAATCGATTCGAGCCGGCTTTCCGCGAGCAGCTCTCTTATCAGGCTTAAAAACGGGAAAACGATTCCGAACAAGGATTTCGTATTGCGCTACGACGTGGCGGGCAAAAAAATCGAGGACGCCGTTTTGCTGCATCGCGCGGAAAAAGGCGGGTATTTCACATTGATTTTGCAGCCGCCCGATAACGTCCGACCGCAGGACGCGACGCCGAAAGAAATCGTTTTCGTGCTGGACACTTCCGGCTCGATGGAAGGCTTTCCGATTGAAAAAGCGAAAGAGTCGATAAAGCTCGCGCTCGACGGCTTGAACCCGCAGGACACTTTTAACCTGATAACTTTCGCGGGCGACACGCACGTTTTATTCGACGAGCCGGTCGCGGCGACGCCCGCCAATTTGCAGAAAGCGCAAGCCTTTCTGCGGTCGAGACAAGGCGGCGGCGGAACGGAAATGATGAAGGCGATTAAAGCCGCGCTCGACCCGACGGACTCGCGCCGGCACGTGCGCGTCGTCTGTTTTATGACCGACGGCTACGTCGGCAACGAAGCGGAAATCATCGGCGAAATTCAGAAACACCCGAACGCGCGCGTGTTTTCCTTCGGCATCGGCGAATCGGTCAATCGTTACCTGCTCGACAAAATGGCGGAAGAAGGTCGCGGCGAGGTCGAATACGTTTCGCTCGACGACGACGGCTCAGCCGCCGCGCGGCGTTTTCACGAGCGCGTCCGCAGCCCGCTTTTAACCGACATCTCGTTTGATTTCGGGGATTTGCCCGTCGCGGACGTTTACCCGAAACGCATCAACGACCTTTTCAGCGCCAAGCCCGTCATCATTCACGGGCGCTATACCAAAGCGGGCGGCGGCGTGATTCGCCTGAAAGGAAAATCTTTCGGGCGCGAGACCGTCAGGGAAATCAACGTCAATTTTCCGGAAAACGAGCAGGCTCACGACGTTCTGGCGACGCTGTGGGCGCGGACGAGGATTGACGATTTAACGTCGCAGGATTACACGAACCAGAAACCCGAAATCAGAGACGCGATAACGAATCTGGGGCTTGAATATCGCCTGATGACGCAGTTCACGTCGTTTGTCGCGGTCGAGGAAAGAATCGTCACCGACGGCGGACAGCCGCGCCGCATCGAAGTTCCCGTCGAAATGCCCGAGGGCGTCAGCCGCGAAGGCGTTTTCGGCTCCGACCCGAGCAATCTGAGCGGTTTCAACCCGAGCAGCGACCCGCACGGTTTTATAGTCCAGGGTTTCATCGGACGCCGAAGCGCAGCTAAGAGAATGGCTCCGCGTAGCCCGGCGGCGAATATGCAGGCAGGCGTCGTAAATCTGACGCTGACGCCAAGTCCCAGATCAGATGACGATCCGAGAAACACTACGCCGCAGATTCTTGTTTCGCACGTTATTA
>DATHBC010000356.1:0-1835 GCA_035296345.1 Pyrinomonadaceae bacterium
GCCTGCCGACCGTTAAGAAATAACTTGAAGTCTACGGAAATCGGAAATATTAATAATCGACTGCCGAAAAAACTCCTGTGCGTCTGGAATTACCTGGAATGGGGCGGCGCGCAGGTTTATTTTCTGGCTTTAATGAAGGAAGCGAAAAAACACTGCGAAGTCCGCGCCGTTTTGCCAGCCGGCTCGAACGAGCAGCTTTTGAAATTTCTGAAAGATGCGGATATTTCTTTCGAGTTTGTCGCGTCTCACACCGACGCGCAGCCCGCCGCGACCGTGAAGCGAAAACTGGCGCGGCATTTTAACAAGCTCCGTTCGGAATACCTTTTCTGCCGTTATCTGAAAAAATTCGATTTGAAACAGTGCGCGGTTCATGTCGAGTTCGCGCCGTGGCAGTCTTTCGCGGCTTTGTTCTGGCTCTGCATGAAAACGAAAGTTTTTACGACCGTCCATAATTCCGTCCGCCCGCGGCAAGCCTGGCGTTGGTGGATTTGGAAATTCAAATTCGCCGTTTTAAGCCGTTTTAAAAGCTTTCATATTTTTACGGCAAACAAGGACGCGAAAAAGTGCCTGCGCGAATTTGTTTCGCCGGAATTTTACGACCGTGTAAAAGTCACTTACGCGAGCATAAACCCGCCGCAGTTATTAAACGCTCGAAAAGCGGAAATGGATAAACGGGCGATTTGCCGAAAATTTGATATTCCGGCTGATAAATTTCTCGTTTTGTGCGTCGGGCAATTTATCGACCGCAAAGGGCGCTGGATTTTTCTGGAGGCGGCTCGCGAGATTTTAAAGGAAAACTCCGACGCGGCGTTTGTCTGGATTTCCAATTCGAAACCGAACGCCGATGATTTGCGCCAAGCCGAATCTTTCGGGCTCGGCGAAAATTTCGTTTTAATCACGTCGGAACAAGTCGGAAAAGAGCGCGGCGATTTGTTTAATTTGATACGGCTGGCTGACGTTTTCGCTCTGCCGAGCTTTGTCGAAGGCTTGCCGATTTCGATGCTTGAAGCGATGGGGCTCGGAAAAGCGGTCGTCTCCACAAACATCAACGGCATTCCCGAAGCAGTTAAACATCTGGAAACAGGTTATTTAATCGAGCCGGACAACGTCGCCGCGCTGGTTGAAGCGATTCGGGTTCTGAAAAACGACGAAGCGTTGCGCGCGAGATTAGCGCGAGCGGGAAGCGAATTTGTTTTAAAAAATTTTGACGAAAGAATCGCGGCGCAGACCGCCTGGCAGAGTTACGAAGAATCTTTTGCGGAGTGATTAATGGCGGCGGAAGAAGTACCGGTAGAAGCGACAAAATCCACGAGTCGAAGCATCGCGAAAAACGTATTTTACGGCTTCACGAGCTGGATTCTGCCGTTCGTTCTGACTTTTTTCGCCACCCGGCTCATCGTCAAATCGCTGGGCGAACACGAATACGGAATTTACTCGCTGGTTCTGGGTTTTATAGGTTATTCGTTTGTTTTCAGCATCGGGCGCGCCATCACGAAATACGTCGCCGAATATCAGGCGTCGGGCGAAAGCGAAAAGATAAAAGACGTTATTTCCGCAACTTTTTTTATCAATCTGGTTCTCGGTTTAACCGGAATACTGGCGGTTTTCCTGATTTCCGGCTGGCTCGTTGCGGACGTTCTGAACATCGCGGGCGAATCTCGTTCGAGAACCGTAATTGCTCTGTATATTGCATCTACGGCGGTTTTCTTCACGCTCTTCACGCAGGTTTTCAGCGCGATAGTGCAGGGACTTAACCGCTTTGACATATATTCGAAAATATTGAATTTTTCGAGCATCTCGATGCTGCTCGGCAATTTGATAATCGCGTGGCTCGG
>DATHBC010000357.1:0-9970 GCA_035296345.1 Pyrinomonadaceae bacterium
GGACTGTTTTCCTTTATTTCTTCTAGAATTCGGTCGATGCGTGCGGCTCGCTCCTCGACCGTGTCGCGGATAAAATGAATCTGCGGGGCATGACGTAAATTTAAATTAAACGTCACCTGCTGCCGCACGAATTTTTCGGCGTGCTGCAGCGCCTTCATCGCTTCCCGAATCTCGTCTTCCTCGCCCTCGACGCGAATGTAAACCTTCGCGTCGCGCAGGTTGTCCGAAAGGCGCACCTCGGTCACGGTCGCCGATTGAACGCGCGGGTCTTCGAGTTCATAACCGACGATTTCAGTAATTTCTTCGCGCAGTGCTTCCGCAAATCTTTCGGGTCTTCTCATTTTGTGTAGTGAAATTTACACGAGTAAATAATAATTTCTTCGTCGCTTATTTTATAGACTAAACGATGTTCGTCATTGATACGTCTTGCCCATAAGCCCTTAAAGTCGTGCTTTAGCGGTTCAGGTCTGCCAATTCCCGAAAACGGATTGCGTGCGATGTCCTTGATGAGTTCAGCGATTCGAGCGTGTATTTTGCTATTCTCACGCGCCCAATCATTGTAATCCGCAAAGGCTCCCGGCACGAAGGCAATCCTTCTCATAAATTTTCAATATCAATATAAATAAGCTTTTCGGGCTTTTCCGCATCGCGCATCGCTTGTTCCAAATGCCTGCGATTAGCCTCGCCTGAGAGCAAATATTCGGTCGTGTCCTGTACTTCTTCAACTAAAACAATTACTTCGACCTCAGTTCCAATCGGAAGGTCAGGCGACGAAATCTCGATTTTGCCGCCTTCCTTGACAACCGTTTTTTCCCTGATTTCCGTTATCATAGTTTTTACCTCAAACTACGCGCTTTACAATTCAGTTGCCGCGACTCTTTCGATGATGTAGGCTTCGATTTCGTCGTCGACCTTGATGTCGTTAAAGTTGACCAGTCCGATGCCGCATTCGAAACCGGTGCGGACTTCCGAAGTGTCTTCCTTAAAGCGGCGAAGCGAGTCGATGTCGCCTTCCCAGGCGACCACGCCGCTGCGAATCAGACGCGCCCGCGCCTGGCGGCGAATGACGCCGTCGGTGACGCGGCAGCCGGCGATTGTGCCGACGCGCGTGATTCTAAAGACTTCCTGAACCAGAGCTTTGCCCAGGATGACTTCTCTTTCAATCGCGTCGAGCATGCCGATTTGCGCGGCTTTGATTTCCTCTTCAATCTTGTAAATGATTGAATGCAGGCGAATATCGACGTCTTCCTGTTTCGCTACTTCCGCCGCGCGCGATTCGGGTCGGACGTTGAAGCCGATGATAACGACCGCCGTCTGCGTGTTGTCGGCTTGCGTCGCCGAAGCGAGCAAAACGTCGGATTCGGTAATCGCGCCGACGCCGGAGCGAATGACTCGAACCTTGACTTTCTCGGTGGAAAGCTTTTCGAGCGTCGCCCGCAGCACTTCGACCGAGCCCTGCACGTCGGCTTTGAGAATGACCAGAAGCTCTTTGACTTCCGCCTGACCGAGCGATTCGATACCGCGTTTGGTCGTTTTCAGCATTGCCGCCTGGCGCGCTTTCATCTGGCGCTGCCCGGCGATGGTAACCGCCTGGTCGAGATTTGCGACGACCTGGAAAGTGTCGCCCGCCGAAGGCATTCCCTGAAGTCCGAGAACCTCGACCGGGGTCGCCGGGTCGGCTTGCGTCACGGGCTCGCCGCGGTCGCTGAACATGGCGCGGACTTTGCCGTTGACCTGCCCGACGATGAACGGGTCGCCGACGCGCAAGGTTCCCTGCTGAACCAGAACCGTCGCCACTGCGCCGCGTCCTTTATCGAGCTTGGCTTCGAGCACGACGCCTGACGCGCGCCGCGTCGGGCTGGCTTTGAGTTCCATAATATCGGCTTGCAGCAGAACGGTTTCGAGCAGCGTGTCGAGATTTTCGTGCTTTTTCGCCGAAACGGGAATCATTTCCGTCTCGCCGCCCCAATCCTGCGGCTGTAAACCGAGCGCCGCCAGACCTTGCTTGACCTTATCGGGATTAGCGTCCGGCTTGTCAATCTTGTTAATCGCCACGATAATCGGGACTCCGGCGGCTTTTGAGTGCTCGACCGCTTCGACCGTCTGCGGCATTACGCCGTCGTCAGCCGCGACGACCAGAACCACGATGTCGGTCGCTTTTGCGCCGCGAGCGCGCATCAATGTAAAAGCTTCGTGACCGGGCGTGTCGAGGAAAACGACGCGCCGCTGTTCCGAAGGAGTATCGGGATTCGGCACGAAAACGCTGTAAGCGCCGATGTGCTGCGTGATTCCGCCCGCTTCGCCCTCGGCGACGTTCGCCGAGCGAATCGCGTCGAGCAGCGAAGTCTTGCCGTGGTCGACGTGACCCATAACCGTGACGACCGGAGCGCGCGGCAATTCGACGTCGTCGGCATCGGTGGCGATAAGCTCCTCGAATTCCTGCTCGACGACCATTTCCTCAAACGGCACGAAGCTGACGCTGTATCCGAATTTTTCGCCCAGTTCGTGGGCTAGCTTTTCGCCGATCGGCTGGTTGAGCGTGGCAAAAACGCCGCGTTTAATCAGCAATTGAACGACGTCTTTCGGCACGATTCCGAGCTTTTCGGCAAACTCGCGGACGGTCGCGCCCTCGACCAGACGCGCCTGTTTTAAATCGTTCTGGTCGGATTTGCCGACCTGATCCAGAATCCGCTCTTCAATGGAGCGCGGACGCTGGAAGTCAATTTCTCTTTCTTCAAAACGCCCGCCGCCTTTCACCTCGCCGCGACGGTCAGGACCTTTTTTCACGCTGCCGCGGCGTCCCTGCTTGCGCGTGTCCGGCGGCGGCGTGTAAACGGTCTGCGGCGTGGCGGTTTCGCCCGGCGTGCCGCGAAATTCCGGCTTTCTGCCGCCGTCTCTCGAATTTCGGCGGTCGCGGTCGTTCATTCTGCCGCCGGTCGCCTGAACTTTTTCGACTTTCTGCACCGGCGGCGGTGTCGGAGCGACGATGCGCTCGCCCTGCTTCATGCCCGCGTCCAGAGCTTTTTTGTTCAGAACGAGTTTTTTGACCTGCGTTCCTCCGCTCGGGCGCGCAACCTGAGGCTGCTGAGATGGCGGCGTTGCTGTTGCAGTCGAGGTCGCGGGCGGCGCTTCTTCGACCGGCGCTTCCTCAACAGCAGGCGCTTCGACGACGACTTCTTCGACCGGCGCTGCTTCGACGGTTTCCTCGACCTGCGGCGTGTCAGCTTCTTCGACAACCGGCTGCTCGACTTCTTTTTCGATTTGCGGCGCGACGGCTTCCGCCGTTTCCGTCTCAAGCGGCGTCGGCGGCGGGACTCGCTTGGCGAGTTTAATAGTCCGGTTGAACACTTTCGGCTTCGCTTCTTCGGTTAATACGGGCGATGTGATAGTTTTTTCTTCCTTATTTTCTTCAACCGCCGGCGGCGCGAAAATTTCGTCGGCGACAGCCGGAAATTCCGCTTCGACGAATGTTTCTTCAGCAGCCGGAGCGGCGGTTCTTTCTTTCTTGATGACTTTGATGGTGCGCACGGGCGCGACTTCTTTTTTCGGAAAGTAGCGGTTGCGGATTTTTTCCGCCAGCTCTTTGCTCACCGAATTTGAAGGCACGCTAATATCCGCACCTTCGCGCCGCAATTCTTCGATGATGCGTTTGGTATCCTGTTTTAATTCTTTGGCTAAGTCGTAAACACGGACTTTATTGCCTAATAGAGTCATAATCTTTGCTTTCTCTCGGTTCTGACTGAACTAACGCGGTGAGTTTTGCCAAAGAGAAAGCGGAAAATTATCTAACTTTTCACCGCACCGCGTTCCCTTATCTTCCTTCGCGCCGTCATTGTCGCGCTTCTTCCGCCGGAACAGCGGCATCGTCGCCGCTCTCGGTTTCTTCTTCTTCGTCTTCTGCCGCAGCTTCTTCGGTTTCCCCTGCCGGCTCTTCTTCAGTTTCGGAATTTTCCGAAGCCGTTTCAGCCGGAGCCTCAGTTCCGGCTTCGAGCGACGTTTCTCCGGCTGTTTCGCCCTGCGGGTTCGCTTCCTCCGCCCGCCCGCCCGATTCCTGCTCGCCGTCGTCGTCGCCGTCCTGCCGCTCATCTTCATTTGCAGGAGCGGAAGTTGCCGCAGAATCTTTCGCCCGCACGACCGCCTGAGCGGAACCCAGAATTTTCTCCGCCTGGTCGAGACTGGTGTCGAGCATATCGACCAAATCGTCGACCGACATCGCCGCCAGCGTTTCGACGTCGTTAATTCCCGCTTCTCTCAAATCATTGGCTTGCGCCGGCGTGACGCCTTCGAGCGCGGAAACCGGGACGGCTTCGCCCGAAGCCATCATTTTGCCCATCTGCTGGGCGATTTCTTTCTTGATAACTTCTTCGCTGACAATGTCGATGTCCCAACCGACCAGCCGCGTCGCCAGGCGAACGTTCTGACCTTTTTTTCCGATAGCCAAACTGAGCTGGTCTTCGACGACGATGACTTCCATCTTGCGCTTGTTGATGTCGACGATGCGCACCTGGCTGACTTTCGCCGGGCTCAGAGCATTTGCGGCAAACACGGACGGCTCTTCCGACCATTCGATAATGTCGATTTTTTCGCCGCGCAGTTCCTTAATAATCGACTGCACGCGCGAGCCTTTCATGCCGACGCACGCGCCGACCGGGTCGACGTCTTTTTCGTTTGACGAGACGGCGATTTTCGCTCTATCGCCCGGCTCGCGCACGGCTGATTTAATAACGACCGTATCGTCGTAAATTTCCGGCACTTCCATTTCAAAAAGCCGTTTCAGAAGTTCAGCCGAGGCGCGCGAAGCAATGATTTGCTGACCTTTCGGGTCTTTGGTGACTTCGGCGATGACGACGCGGATGCGCTCGCCCTGATTCCAGTTTTCGCTTCTGACCTGTTCGCGGCGGGGCAGAACCGCTTCCAGATTGTTGCCGAGGTCGATAATCATATCGCCGCGCTCGAAACGCTTGACCGTGCCGTTTATCAGCTCGCCTTTGCGGTCGATATATTCGTCGTATACTTTTTCGCGGACGGCTTCGCGCACTTTCTGCACGAGAATCTGTTTCGCCGTCTGCGCCGCGATGCGTCCCAAATCCTCGGTCGGCAAAGGCAGAAGCAGCATATCGCCGATTTCGATTTCGTCGCCCGCCATCTCCTGCGCTTCCACGAGTGAAAGCTCGGTCTGCGGATTTTCGACTTCCTCGACGACTTCCTTCTGCGCCGAGATTTCAATCATGCCCTCGTCGTTGTTCCAATCGACCTGGATGCTCTCGCCGGTTTTGTCCTGCGCCTTGAACTGCTTTCGCGCCGCCGCGCGAACCGCGTCCTTCATCGCTTCGATAATCATGTCACGGTCGAGACCGTGTTCCGTGCACAATGCGTCAATGCTTTGCCCGATGCTTGATGTCATAATTTCGCCAATGGAAAACCGAAAATGGAAAATTATTCACCGTTTTCCGTTTTCCGTTTTTCGTTTCGCTTAAACTCTTCTTCTAAATCAATCTCTAAATTAGCTTTTGCTATGAGGTCGTAAGGGAAACTGACTTCGCCGTTGGTTTTGTCTGCAAAAATGATGTTTTCGCCGTCGATACTTTTGATTCGCCCTCGAAAATTTCGTTGCCCGTTAATTGGCTGGTGCGTTCTGACTTTCGCCAGATTTCCGCTGAATTTTTCAAAGTCTTTCAAACTGTAAAGCTCGCGTTCCAAGCCCGGCGAGGAAACCTCCAGCACGTAAGCCGAAGAGATAAAATCCTCGGCGTCCAAAACCGCTTCCATCTGCCGGCTGACCTGCGTGCAATCCTCGACCGAAACGCCGCCCGGCTTGTCAATAAAAACTCTCACCGACGGGTTTTTCGGCGTCCCGACGACGTCCACGTGAACCAGCTCAAGATTATTCTTTCCCGCCACTTCGGCGGCAATCGCCTCGACCCGTTCCGCTATCACCAATTTATTCATTTCCCAACTCTATCGCCAAAATAAAAAGTGGGCGCGAACCCACCGAGAACGCCCCCTGCGCCTTTCAGCAAACGAATATCATACACGAAAGGGCGGGGAGAAGGCAAGGAAGGATTGAGTTTGAGAGTTTCTGATTTTGCGTTAGTGAGGAAAATAATTTTGAGGCATAAGCGCCTAATAAAAATCTTTTCTCAACTTTCGTCCTGTGTTAAGATAGGGTCGCTCTACTTATTCTTACGTAGGGAGATTAGTCTCAATGTCTACTCAATCTTCAGAAGAAAATACTGTTTTGACACGGGATGTTGAACAAAAAATATTAACATTCGGAAAATGGTTAAAAAGCGAAAAAGCTAGGTTTGCTGTAATTGTCTCATCATTATCAACAGTAAGTTTAATGATAACGCTTGGGCTAGAATTTTTGGAAATTGACAAATTGTCTATTTTAAAAAAATTGAATTTAGATAATAAGGATTTGCAAGTAATCTCTCATTCCATTCATCTTACTTTTATTGTTGTTGTTCTTATTTATTTGTTGTTTGGTAAATATTTCAGGTTCGATGTCTCTGAAAAAGCAATTAATAAGGAAAGCACTAATAAAGAAAAATATATTTTGAAGAATTTAGAGGCATTTGAAACTAAGCAAGATTTTGATTCTAAAGAGGTTTCAGATGACACACATAAGGAATGGGTAAATTTTAAGAAAAATACAAATACAGCTATTAAACAATTTTTCTACGCTTGGATTTTGTGTTGGGCGGGGTGGGCATTGCTCTATTTAGCACTAATTTTACTGTCAGATACAGTATCTGAAGGAAATACTGATAATTCAGGGATTATGCGCTATAAAAGCGTTATAGTTTCAGCATTCAATAATTTTAGTTCACTAATGATTTTACTGATGTTTTTTACATTACGTGTAAGAACAGTTCAAAATAGTTTTCTTTTTTTCTTCTCTATTGTTGCATTGGTTATAATTCTCTCAATAGCTATTGCAAGCGGGGCTTTAAATGCATATCCCGTTCCCTACTTTATTTTTACACTTTTGAGCGGTTTTTTAGCTAGTATAAGTATGGCTCTGTTCTTCGGAAGTCTGAATAGCTTCTTTATAAGAATACCTATTGGAATAATTATCTGTTTGCACATTTATGCTGCTTTGCAAGTTCTTATTATCTTTGAATTAGATACGATGGAAAAATTCTTGGGTGGTACTTTGGATAAAGTAGCAAAGCAAAGAATTAACATTTTAATGACCTGTGTATATGCTACAGCCTTTTTATTAAAAGTGTTGTTGTTTTTTGTTGTGCGATGGATTTTACAAACTGTCAGGCTAACTTTTTCCGTTGTTCACAAAAAATCTGCACACAATGCTAATGAGGAAGAGAAACCATTAAAAGCGTTTGCTGAAACCATGCAATTCGAGCAAGTTTCTATACAGGACTGAGTAAAATTAAAAAATAAAAAAAGCTTAAATAAACAATTCCACCGGAACATTAAAGAATCTTGCTAACTCTTTAGCGTGTCTGACGGTAATGCCGCGCGTGCCTTTCAGGACTTCCGAGATAATGCCTTCCGAGCCGAAAATCGGGAGCAGGTCTTTTTGTCTTAATTGTTTTTCCTGTAAAAGATATTTAATTCGCTCGTTTGGCGGAATGTCTGGCATCGGGTAATTTCTTTGTTCAAAATCTTCAATCAAAGTTACCAGCAAATTAAACAGACTGACCTCTTCGGGCGAAAGGTTTTCACCGCCTTTGTCCATAAAGCTTTCAACAATTTCCAAGTAACGCTCGTTTTCTTCTTCGGTTTCAATGCGGCGCGGTAATATGTCCGTCAACAGCGCGCTGTATTTTTCTTTGTCGATTACTCCAACCATTTTTAATCCTTTATTTTGCTGCGAAGAGTCGGCTTAACAATCTTTTTTCCAAACGTCCTTATCATATTCTTTATGAGTCAGGACGAACTTTATGTAAATAACCTGTAAAAGAAACTCGATTTTTACAATCAGCCTGAATTTATTTCCGCCGATGTTAAAGACCAAGCATTTGCCGACTAAATCGACGCTTGGATAATCGGCTTTAACTTCGCTCAGATTTTGCCAACTTGCTTTTAGTGCGGTTCGATACCAGGTGTCCAAAGGAAGTTCGGCTTGTTTTTCAGTTTCCCAAAACTCTCTTAATCGACGTTTGCTGATTACTCTCATAAGTTCTCAGACCTTTGGTATCTTCTCATATCGAGAAGTAAATATAAAGCAAAACTTTGCAAATTGACTTTGTTTTCTATAATCGGATTTTAAAGGTTTAATCTTTTCACGATAAAAAGCGTGCCATCGTCGTCGAGACATTTTTTGGAGGAGTATTTCACGACGTCGCGGTAGATGAAATCAATCAGGTCTTTGGCGGGCAGATTTATTCCGGCGGCGATTCGTTCGGCGAGGCGTTTGCGTCCGTATTCTTCGCCGTCGTCGCAGGCGGCTTCGGTGATGCCGTCGGTGTAGATTACCAGAACGTCGCCGCGGTCGAGACGCAGGAAATGCTGGTGATAGCGCATTCCGCGAAACATTCCGAGCGGCAAATCGCCGTATTCGACGAACTTGTATTCGCCGTTCGCTTTGACCAGAACGGGCGGGTTGTGCCCGGCGTTCGAGAAGACGAAGGTTTTGTTGGTGTCGTCCAGAATGCCGTAGATGGCGGTGATGAATTGGTGGTCTTCGATTGAATCCCAGAGCAGGTTGCTGACCTTTGCCATCGCGATGTGCGGCGCGTAGCCGATTTGGACGCCGCTGCGCAATGAAGCGCGCAGGAAAGCCATCAAAAGCGCCGCCGGAATTCCCTTGCCGACGGCGTCGGCGACGATGATGCCGATTTGGTCGTCGAAGATTTTCACCCAGTCGTAATAGTCGCCGGAAACCTCGTCGGTCGGGAAAATATACGCGCTGATGTCGAAGCCTTCCAGATGCGGGTCTTCGTCGGGCAAAAGCTCGAGCTGCACCTGGCGGGCGACTTCCAGTTGTCCCTGCAGACGTTTTTTTTCGACCAGCTCTTCGTGAAGCTGAACCTTTTCGATAATGATGGCGACCTGCGAGGCGAGCATTTGCAGAAGGGCTAAATCATCCTGGTCGTAGGAATTCAGCTCGTCGCTTTCGAGGTCGAAAACGCCGACGACTTCATCATTTGAAACAATCGGCGCGACCATCTCGGATTTCGTGCGCTGGCGAGCGTGAAAATAGCGCGCGTCCTGGCTGACGTCGTGACTGATTATAGATTCGCCCGTCTGCGCGACATAACCGATAAAGCCTTCGCCCATTTTCAGGCGCGGCTCGACCAGCTCGAAAGTTATCTCGTAGCCGCGATAAACCTTCGATTTGAAAATATACGGATTCTCGCCGCCCGCGTCGTGTTCGATAAGATAAATTCCCGCCGCGTCGTAATGAATAACCGAATCGAGCGTGTTCATGACGAGCGTCAAAACCTCGTCCAAATCCAGCGAGCGGCTGATGGTTTTGGTGATGTCCAGAAGCATCCGCAGCTTATCGACGACGGTCAGATTTTTGTTTATCGCAGTGTTTGGTTGTATCGATTCTGTCATTTTTGATTTTGGATTCAAAATTCAGGATTTAAGATTCAGGATTTAAGATTCAAGATTCAGGATTTAAGATTTAAGATTAAAACCTGAATTCTGAATCCTGAATTCTAAATCCTGAATTTTGAATCCCGAATCTTGAATCCTCAGCCGCTCACGACCTTTCTCGAATACTCGTCCCACAGGCGCGAGACCTTGATGCGATATTCGACCAGCTCGCGGCTGACGTTGAAATGGCGCGCGATTTCCCGGGACGTTTTGCCTTCGTTGACCATCCGGCGCAGCGCAATGTACGGCACGAGCGCCGCCGCGCCGACCGAATACGCTTCTTCTTCGACTTCTTCCTGATATTCGCGCGCAATCGGCTGACCGTGCTTGTTGACGTTTTTTATCGCCAGGCGGCTCGGTTTGTGACCGAGAAAAACGTGGCAGATTTCTTCCATCA
>DATHBC010000358.1:0-8602 GCA_035296345.1 Pyrinomonadaceae bacterium
CTTTCTCCGGCGGGATTCCGCGTCTTAACAAATTTTCGAATTCGTTTTGCGCCTTTTCGCGCTCGTTTTGATGCAGAAACCACATTACTTTCGCGGCGGCGACGTTCGGCAGTTTTTCCGTCGAGACGAGATTGAGCGAATAGTCGAAAGCGGCGTCGACTTCGGCGTCGGAAAACGAATCGAAAGAATAATGTTTATTTAATAATTCGCCGGCGATTTTGTTTTCGTATCGGAAAATCACGCTCTGCGAGCGCGGGACTTCGCCGGCGAACGCGAAGCTTTCGCGGAAACGCCATTGCACCAGATGTATCCACGGCGTGAAGAAATGCGCATAGTCCTGATGCAGCACCGTGCTTTCGCCGGGCACGAGCGAAGGGTAAAAATCCCTGACGATGGCGTTTGCCAAATCCCAGTTTTTCATCGCGTCGACCAGCAGAAACTCTATGTTTTCGCCCGTCCAGCCGATTTTCTTCAAATCGCCCTCGCGAATTTCGATGCAGCGGGCAAACTCTTTCGTCCGCGTTTTAAATTCCTCGACGAAATTATCGCCTTCCTTGTATTTTCCCGCCAGGTTCGTCCCGGCGGCGCTCGAATTCATCCAGTCGAACCAGACGAACAAATCGTAAGCGTAAACTTTCCGCTGCGATTCGGTGAAAGCCGGATTTTTCAGCAGACCCTTGACCAGCGGAATCGTCGTCGAGCCGAGCCAGCAGCCCAAATCCACGATTTCGCCCTTGCCCGAATACGTTTTTTCGCCGTAGACGGCGAAATAATCCTGCTCGGTCTTGGAAGTCATCCCGACCAATTCGCGCGCGAAGGCTCTTTTCAGACGCATGTACGAGCCGTGAATAAACGCGCTCTTTTTCAGTTTATTTTTCAGGCTGTGCAGCATTCCGCTTATATTAAACAAACATTTTGCCCGGATTCAAAATGCCGCTCAGGGTAAAGATATTTTTCGATTGTATTTGCCGCTGAACCGGGCAGCGCAACGTAAAATTCCGCGAGCTTAATCCTTCCAGCCCCACGGCGCGAGAGGGGCTTTAATCGGGGTTTTAAGGTCGAACCGAATGCTGAAATATCTTTCCGTTCCCATTCGCCGCAAGTTATAAGTGAAATAATCGCCCGGAACGAGTTCTATCCACCAGACGTTGGCTGCGGCGGCTGGCAGGATGTCAACCGTCTGCCGGTCGGCGGGAAACACCTGCATTGTCGCCGACCCGTTGTTTGCGGTCAAACCGCCGTATTGCGTGATTTTATCGGGCGTGCCGTCTTCGTGACGATGGTCGTGTTTGAGCAGGATTTTTCCTTTTTGACGAGTTAAAACCCAGGTTCTCGAACGATCCGTTCCGACCATAAACGGAATGCGGATTCGTTCGGCTTCGCACGAACGGACGTGCATTACCAGTTCCTTGTCTTTAAAAGTCGTATCGTCGGCTGGCGCGGCGACGACGCTTCCCGGAAAAGCCTTGCCGCATATTTTCTGCAATTCCCGCCAAAACGCCGCGCCGCCGTCTTTGGTTTTGGATTGAGAATACGCATTTGAAATCAAGCCGACAAACAAAACCAGAAACAATTGACCGGCAAAAACTTTTTTTCTCATAAATCCTTTTTCCTCTCTCCTCAAACAAACATCTTGCCCGGATTCGAAATGCCTTCGTGATGCGCCGGTTTTACGACGGGCTTTTGTTGGCATTCTGCCAAAAAGATTCGCATTCTACCGGAATTTTCCGTTTGTTTCCCGAAAACTTTGTCGAGATATGCGACATTTTATCACTGGCTTGGTTATTGCTTATACCTCAAATCGAGCTTGAATATGAACGAGAAATTATTTCAAAAGCAAAGTCGCATTTTCAAAGCCGGAGTTATTATTATTTTCTTCTGCTCTGCCGTTATCGGATTTTTCAATATCGCGATTTTCTTTTGGTTCGGAATCCCGATTTTAGGTTTATTATTGGGATTAATTTTCGTTTGGCTTTCCAAAGAGAAAATAAAGACGAAAATCCTGTTCACTCTTGCTCCGATTCCGATAATCCTGGCGGCGTTTTATTTATTCTACCTGCTGCTGCCCAAAGCGGAACCCGAAATATTTTTAATTCCGCAAAATTTCAGGGGACGATTCGAGATAATTTTTAACCAGCCCTGCGGCGAAACAATACCTTACGAAAACGGCGGAAGAATCTATAAAATTCCCGACAACGGCGTGATAATTACCAGCGCCGGACAGACTTTCGGCGTCATCGACCGCAAATTTTATTTAATTGACGAAAATGAAAACCGCAGCGAGCTGCCCGAATTTCATTGGAGCAAATTCGAGCAGGAAAGAAACGATTGGCATTGGACATTTTCGGGAATCGAAATAAACAAACAGACCGTCGGAGTCGATAATCATCCCGGCATTGTCAATTATCTGATTTTCACCGTTTCGGATTACGCCTCTCTAGAGAAAGAAACCGAAGAAACTAAAAAAGAAAAACAAAAATCATTTCAGGATAAAATTAAAGTTTTACTCGGAGAATGCGGAAAAACACTTTAAAAATGAATTTTAGACGAACATTTTGCCCGGATTCAAGATGCCGTTCGGGTCGAAAACCCGTTTGATGCCTTTCATGATTTCCAGCGTCGGTTTATCAATCGCCATGTCCAGATAGGCGGCTTTGACGTAGCCGATGCCGTGCTCGCCGGAGATTGAGCCGCCGAGCGCGACGGAAAGGGCGAAAGTTTCTTTGACGCATTCCCTGGCGCGTCGAATGGATTCGGCGTCGTCGCGGTCGCAGAGGAAATTGACGTGGATGTTGCCGTCGCCGGCGTGTCCGAAATTGGCGACGAAGGTGTCGTGACGGCGTCCGATTTCTTCGATGCGGGCGACGAGTTCGGGAACTTTCGAGCGCGGCACGACCACATCCTCGTTGATTTTCAGCGTGCCGTATTTCATCAGGGAAGGCGAAACGGCGCGGCGCACGTCCCAGAGCCGGTCTTCTTCTTCTTTCGATTCGGCGCGCAGAACGTCGAAGCCGCCGTTTTCTTTGATGATTCGTTCGATGGTCTGCGCGTTTTTTTCGACTTCTTCCTTTGAGCCGTCGACCGCGACCAGCAGAATCGCGCCCGCCGACTTCGACAAACCGAAAGCGAAATTTTCTTCGACGGCGGCGATGCAGTATTTGTCGATGACTTCCATCGCCATCGGCAGCAAGCCTTCGGGCGTGAATCTGGTGAGAACTTTGCAGGCTTCCTCCATCGTGCGGAAATTGGCGCGCACGGTCGAAGTGGTTTCGGGCATCGGCAAAAGCTTCAGCGTCGCTTCGGTGATGATGCCGAGCATTCCTTCCGAGCCGCACATCAAGCCGGTCAAATCGAAACCGACGACGTTTTTGACGGTTTTGCCGCCCGTGCGGATAATTTCTCCGGTCGCCGTGACGACTTCCAAGCCTAAAACGGAATGTTTCGTCACGCCGTATTTCGGCGTGCGCATGCCGCCGGCGTTTTCGGCGATGTTGCCGCCGATGTAGGATTCCTTGTAAGAAGCCGGGTCGGGCGGAAATAAAAGATTGTATTTTTCGACCGCCTGCTGCAATTCGTAAGTCGTCAGCCCGGGCTGGCAGACGACGTATAAATCATCGGCGCTTATCTCGATGATTTTCTTCATGCGGTCGGTTCCTATGACGATGCCGCCGTCAACTGGAACCGCGCCGCCCGTGTAGCCGACGCCCCCGCCGCGCGCCGTGACCGGAAAAAGATAAAGGTTGGCGAGCTTGAGAATTTCACACATCTGCGCCGTCGATTCGGGAAAGACGACCGCCTCGGGCGGAAATTTCTCCTTGACGGCGTCCGCGCCGTAAGGCTCGACCTTTTCCGGCTCGACCAGAACGTTTTCCGCGCCGACGATACCTTTTAATTTTTCCAGAACTTCCGGCTTCGAAGCATTGGTCGTCGCTCGCGGTTTCGCGTTGAAATGAATTGATTGGAACATAAGCAAATTTACCGGCAACAGACAAATTAAACAGGATAAATTTTCTCTTATCCTGCCGGATGTGTCTATTCGCGGTAAAAAAATTCGCTTAGCCGAACAGGCTCAACTGGACGGCTTCGGGTTTAATCGAGCTTTCGAATTTTTCGGGCGACCACCGGTATTTTTTCAGGTCGCAGCGCGATTTTTCGTCGAATAAAACGCCTTCGGCTTCGAGCAGTTTTCGCTGCACGTTGTAGGGAAGAAAGATTTTGCCCGTCGCGCAGCTCCCGTGCGAAGTAATTACTCGCTGCCACGGAATTTTTTCGCCGCCAGCCGAATGCAGAGCCAGACAAACGACCTGCGCGCTGAACCGCCCGCCCAGAATTTCGGCGATTTGCCCGTGAGCCATCACGCGCCCGCGCGGTATCTGCTCGACCAATTCGAAAATGCGCGCACAATAATTCTTGTCGTCGGATTTCATAAGTGGACTGACCTCAACTGAACTGTGCTTATCGATTAAATTGTTATTTAGTATGAACGACGGGAGAGCCGCTTTTCCGGAATGCCCTTTTTCGACTGGCGTCATTATGGCACGTTTCTTCTAAATTTTATACATTTTTTTCGGTGACGAAACAATCCCGACTTTTGAATCGAAAGAAATAGAAGTTTTAATCGAATTTATAAAACAAATCAAAAATCGCCCGGCAAGCCGAAATATTCGTAGCGCAACGCATTGTTTGAGCTTTGCAGAATAAGGAAAACTTTCGCGCCGTTGACGGTTCTGGTCACTGCCGCGTCGGTCTTGCCGTCGCCGTCGTAATCGCCGAGCTTGACCAAATCCGACGATAATCCCCAGCGAATAACCTGCAATTGACTGTCGGAGCTGCGCAGGATGTAAAAAATTCTCTGACCGCTTTCGTTGCGAATCACGGAAACATCGGCTTTGCCGTCGCCGTCCCAATCGGCGCGCCCGGTGAAAAAAGCGTCGGAGCTTAAGCCCCACGGAAAGCCGTAAAACTGGTTGTCGGAGCTGCGGCGAATATACCAGAATCGCTGACCGTTCTGGCTGCGGGCGACCGCTAAATCCGCTTTCCCGTCGCCGTCGTAATCGTTCGGCGAGGGAACGTCGCCCGCCTGCCCGAAATATTCGTAGCGAACGTTTCCGGTCGAGCTTTCCATGATATACCACGTGCCGGCGCGGAAAACCGCGATGTCGGCGCGCGCGTCGCCGTCATAATCGGCGGCGGCGAAAAAATCGCCGAGCGTCGAGCTGCCCCAGCGGATTTCCTCCAGCGTGTTCGTCGTGCTTTTGAATATTCGCCACAAAACTTCGGCGTTGTAGCGCGCGGTCGAAAAATCGGATTTCCCGTCGCCGTCAAAATCCACGGTCAGCGAAACCGAATCGCCCGGCTGCCCGATTTGCCGCGCCGATAAATTTCCCGTCAAGCTGCCGTGCGCGTAAAAAGTGTTGTTCGAGCCGCGATAAACCGTCAAATCCGTGCGCCCGTCGCCGTCAAAATCGTTGTAAGCGCCGTTGGCGACGTGAAACTGCCCGCGCAGCTCGCCGTTCGGAAAAGCGGTCGAATGAATTTTGAAAAATAAAAGATTGGCTCGTGCCTGAGCCATTAGCTGCGGCGTCATCGTAAAACTGACGCCGATGCCTCCGTTTTGCGGACCGCCGCTCTCTATACTGTCAAATATCAGAGTTCCTTCCGTTCCAATCATCCCCGAGCGCAATTGAAAGGCGGTTCTCGCACCTGACAGGTTTTGATAGCTGCAATACATTCCGCCCTGCGCCGGATTTATCGGGTGTGAGTTTAATGTACAGACGCCTTTGGCAGCGGAGTTATTCGGCGGAAGCTCCTGCTGCCCGGATAAATTGGCGATAAATTGCTGTTGAGCATTAATTGTAACCGTAAAAATAAAGATTAAAGCGATAAAGATTAAATTTTTCGACATAAATATTTTTTGATTCCGGGCAGTTTTTTAAAGCTTTGCGCGAGACGTTTCAACGCCGGGAAGCGGAGGTCGCAAAGGTTATTTCGCTGCGTTTAATTTATAAATCAGTTTATAAAAGCCTTATCCGAAAAGGCTCGGCTGTTCGTCTTCCGCCGGCGGCTCGAAGCCTTCGGGAAACCAGCGGTATTTTTCCAAATCGCATTTTCCCTTTTCATTGAAACTGACGCCTTCGTCTTCCAGCATTTTCTGCTGCGCGTTGACGGGAATCGTCATTTTTCCGGTCGAGCAGCCGCCCTGCGAGTTGATGACGCGCTGCCAGGGCACGCTTTCCGTGTCGGCGGCGTGCATCACGTAGCCGATTGTGCGCGGCGTATAGCCTTCGCCGAGCATTTCGGCGATTTGCCCGTAAGTCATCACGCGCCCGACCGGAATTTGCCGGACGATTTCGTAAACTTTTTCGCGATAGCTTCGCTCGTCGACGTTCTGCATAAAATTCGCTCGCTCTCTCGTTTAGGAAAGTCTCATCCGGCAACTGCGGCAGTGATACGATTCTTCTTTCATCAAAAGCCCGATCCAAAACAGCGGCAGGCAAAACAAAATCATCATCACCATGACAATCCAGCCCGCCTGCGAGATTTTCGAAACGGCGTAAGTTCCAGCCGGAGACTGGCAGTAAGGGCAGCGAAAGCCGACGGGCTGCATCGGATTCTGCCCGCCGCCCTGCCAGTTCATATTCTGCTGCTGCTGGTTTCTTTGTTCAAACGGATTCATTTTCTCGTCTCCATCCTGTAAAGGTTAATAATCTATCTTCGATTCCCGATTCGCAAGCGCAGCTCGCGCAGTTTCAAATCCAGTTCTTCGGGCGACATTCCCGCGTATTTCTGCGGCAGAAACCGCCGGCTCGAAGATTCGAAAACCGCCAGAAGCTCCATATATTCCAAAAGCTCGATGTCGCGGCTGGGAAAATAATCGTCGGCGGCGCGAACGAAATGTTCCTTCGTGACCGAAGCCGCATCGCCGTGCTCGCGCGCGGCGTCGTCATTCGCCATCAGCAAAACCGCTTCGACGTCGGCGTTGCTGTAACCGACGAGCTTTGCGGAAAATTCTTCCTTCAGTTCAGTCAAATCAACGTCGGTTTTGATTTTATTTTTGCGCAGAAGGGCTTTCGCCACCAGCTCGACTTCCTCCGCCGTCTGCGAATACAGAAACGGAATTTTTCTATCGAGGCGTCCGGCGCGCTTTAAATCGACGTCGAGTTTATCGGGTCGGTTCGTCATCACGAGAAACAAAATCCGCCCGCGATTCGTCGTGTCGGACATAAACTCTTTTATTCTCGCTATTACGCGCGAAGAAGTGCCGCCGTCGCCGTCGCCGTCCGTGTTGCCGAAGGCGCGGTCGCCCTCGTCGATGATGACGATGACCTGCCCGATGGCTTTTATCACGTTCAGGATTTTTTCCAGATTTCCTTCGGTCGCGCCGACCCATTTCGAGCGAAAGTTTTTGAGCTTTATCGTCGTCAAGCCGCATTCCCTGGCAAAAGCTTCGGCGACGAAAGTTTTGCCCGTGCCCATCGGACCCGTGAACAAAATGCCCATCGGCACGCGCGAGCGCGTTCCCTTTCGGATGCTGTCGGCGATAACGAGCAAATCTTTTTTGACTTCTTCCATGCCGCCGACGACTTCGAAACCGTGTTCCGGCTGGACGAACTCGACCAGTCCGAAACATTCCCGTTCGAGAATTTCGCGCTTGCGTTTGGCGATTAATTTATCGGCTTCCTGCTTGGCGCGTTCGAGCGGATTCGTCTGCTGCTCGGCGTTTTCTTTGGCGTCCGGCGCGACGAGTTTTTTTATCTCTTCGCGGTTCATTCCCGCCGTCAAAGTGGCGAGCTTGTGAGCGCGCTCTTTCGCGTCGGGACTGTTGCCGAGCAGCCGGGAAATATAATTTTCGCGCGAGGCGGCGTCTTCTTCCGAAGGCGGCGGAGGCGTCAGAATCGAGGCGATTTGAATCGCTTTCAAGCCCGCCGTCACTTCGGCGTAACGCTCGGCGTCGTCCTTCGAAAGACGCGCGTCGGTTTGCTCGACGACCTTTCGGCGCGTCTCGGCATCGGGCATCGACACTTCGATAACGGCGACTTTCGGATTGGAAACGATTTTCGGCGAAAGCTCGCTCAGGTTTTCGGAAATCAAAATCACGATATGGTCGCCGCGCTCGATTTCCGGCAGGAAAGACCAGCGATGCAGGGTGACGATTGACGAACGGTCGGCGTCGGTTTGAAAATTCGTGTCGCCGGCGGGCGCGATAACCTCCGCGTATTCAAGAATAACGGCGGTTTTATCGGAAAGACCGACCGAGCGTTCGAGCATCGCCAGAACTTTCGCTTTTTCGGCTTCGACGGCGATTTCCTGCCAGTTCGAGAAAGTCTCGGCGCGTTTCGGAAACGTCGCGCCCGACGAAAGATTGTAAACGCAGATTGTCTCGCGCGATTCCTTCAGCAAAACGTCGGTCAAAAACTCGGTCACGGACAGCTTTTTGCCGTCGTGCAAAAATACGTCGTAAACATTTCCGTGCAAAATAAATAAAGAAGACTCGCCGCGCAGATAACGTTTGCGCAGGTCTTCCGCCCAAGCCGGTAAAATTTTTGTGTCGTTCATAAATTCGATGTGTGAAAAAGTGAAAAAGTGAAAAGGTGAAAAAGTT
>DATHBC010000359.1:0-2343 GCA_035296345.1 Pyrinomonadaceae bacterium
AACCTCCCGTCACCGGATTGCGCAGGTTGAAAATCCGCACGGCGACCGGGCTGATGTCGTTTGCGGTCAGACAGTTTGCGCCGGCGCAGCCGTTGAATTGATTAAACGCCGCCGCAATCGCCGCTGCCGAACGGTCGTCGCCTAAAACCGTCAGCGCCAGGGGCAGAACCGTCCGCGTCCGCGCCGTCGGAACCAAGCCGGTGTCGGCTGTAGTGAATTGATAACCGCCGAAAAAGAAAAATTTGTCTTTGACAATCGGACCGCCCAACGTAAATCCGGTTTCCGTGCGGTCGGCGCGCGGCTTTTCGACGCCCGCCTGTTCGAGGAAAAACTCGTTGGAGTTGAATTTTTTATTTTGCAGGTAATAATAAGCCGAGCCGTTGAAATTATTGCCGCCCGATTTGGTGACGAGCTGAAAGTTTCCGCCGCCGCTTCTGCCGGTCGAGGCGTCGTAGAGCGACGTTTGCAGTTTTACTTCCTGCAAGGTTTCCGGCGCGGGCGAGATGTTGTCGCTTAAGGAACCTTCGTTGCTGGTGATGTTCGTCGCGTCGACGCCGTTAAAAAAAAGACTCGTCGAAGTCGTGCGCGTGCCGTTGACCGACGGCGAAACGTTTCCGTTGCCGTTGACGCCGACCGGCGACAATTCCGAGCTGACGCCCGCTTCCGACGACAAAAGTCCCGTGAAGCTGCGCGTCGAGGTCGGCGTTTTGGTTAATTGTTCGCCCGTAATCTGGCGCGAAACGGCGGCGGTTTCGACCTGCACGAGCGGCTGGTCGCTGGTGATGGTGACGACCGCGTCCGCGCCGCCGACTTCCAGCGCGACTTCCAGCGTGCGCGGCACTGATGCTTCGACCTGAACGTTTTCGCTCAAGCCTTTCTTAAAGCCTTCTTTTTCATGAGTGACGCTGTAAACGCCGACGGGCAGAACCGGAATCGTCCAGCGTCCTTCCTCGTCGCTCGTCGCGGTGCGCGTCAGATTGGTGGCTGAGTTTTTAACCGTCACCACGACGCCCGGCACGACCGCCTGATTCGGGTCCTTGACCGTTCCGCTCAAACTGCCGGTCGCCTGCGCGAAAACGCTCTGGGTTAATAAAAATGTAAAACTGATTGCTAAAACGAAAAATCCTAAAATAGATTTGGGTTGCATCGGTTTCTCCTGGGTGAACTTAAAAAGCGACTCGCGGCTCGCTTGTTTCCCGATAAAGCTATCGCCTGAAACCCGCTTGCCGCTGCTCGCTGTCCTGAAATGCTTTTTAAAAATGTAAATAGAATGTTGCAAGCGTCAGAATATGACCGGGAAATTACAGGCGAGTGAACGGCGCGTTAAAAAAATGTTAATTATTAACTTAAAAAAAGCGGAAACAAGCGGAAGCCCGCGCGTGAGCAAGGGCGGAGAAAGATTGAAGATTTTAGATTTGGGATTTAGATTTTCTGCCATCAAACGACCGAATTATTCCGCCCTCGCTGACGCGCGGGCTTCTGCTTCTTTTAGTCGAATTCAGGAATTTCGTCGCCTTGTCCAAACAAAACATAATCTACCGCAATCCCCACATGGCGAGGTTTCCAAAGGTAGCGTCGACTTTTACCGCGCGCCCAAACGGTTTTATCTCTTTCAATCAATTTCGATTCTCTTAATCGGCGAGTAGCGTAAGCCTTAAATTCATTAATGATTTTTTCGGGATTCGTATTCGCGGAAACAACAGCATGCAGGTGATTCGTTCTGATATTTACGGCATAAAGCTCATAGCCGCGAAAATCACAAACTTCTTTGATTGCGGCGAGAACGCAAATTCTCTCATTTTTGTCTAAACAAACAGGTTCTTCGCGCATTTCCTGTTTCATGAAGTTTTTCAATTTTTCGCTTTGAAACATTCGCGGCGTCCCATAAACATTAAAGCCGTGACGGTCAATCGAACCTTTTTCGTCACCGTGCAGCCAAGAGCCGTATGAGCGGATTGTAATTAAATATGCAAGAGGATAATTTTCGGTTACCGGTTCATTCATAACGTTGAAAATCCGCCCTTGCTGACGCGCGGGCTTCTGCTTCGCTCAGCGGAGGTAAATCGGATTCGAGATAATCCACGGCATTTCGGTGAAGCCGATTGAGTCCAGATAAACTTCGACGCGGTACGCGCCTTTTTCGCGGGCTTCGAAATTAACTTCCGCGTCGGCGGATTCTTCAAAAACCTTTTCGCCGTTGCGGAAGATGACGAAACGAGCGGCGAGCGGCGCGGCGGCTTTCAGGTTAACTTTGTCGGTCAGCGTAATTTCGTCGCCCATAATCTTGTCGCCCGCCGTGAAGGTAAAGCCGCGCGCGTCGGCGAGCGTGTCGAAGGCGACGAA
>DATHBC010000360.1:0-2530 GCA_035296345.1 Pyrinomonadaceae bacterium
ACATAATTTATATACCTTTTTTCCCTCTGGGGAATGTCAATAGAAGTGTCGAATCGAGTTTGTCTTCGGAGAAAAACGGTAAACAACGAAGCGTCGGATTTCGGCTGCTCAAACTTCAAGAGCGTCTTCTGTAATAATGAACCAAACCTGCTCTCGAACTTATCCGCAAAAACCGTCTTTGACGAGCGCATCAAAAATTGACGCGAGAGAAGGACTAACATACTTATAGTGCACTTTTTACCGGAAAGTTGCAAACACTCTTTGCGAAAGGCGAGAAACTTAACTGAAAAATTCCCGAAATAATCGTTTCCACGAACTTTTTGCGAGCCGTTTGCCTGATAAGTCATTCGACGCCCAAAAGGAAAACGCTTCGACCAGCCCACATTAGCCGAAGCGTTTTCCGGTGTTTTCACACAAAGAGAGTAAAAAAATCATGGCTGACCTTTTACCCGTCAACTGTTATACCACGATTTTTTTATAAATCAAGTCGCCTTGAAAGTTTTTCAAAGGCAAAGACGATTTTGTATTTCCCGAGCGGTTTTCAAATAAAAACGGCTACGGCGTCGGCGTCGGGCGCGTCGCATTCGCCGTCCAGCCGCCGCATCTTTCCTTGCCTCTTTCTATCGGTGTCCGCGACCCGAACGGCGAATTGTTGAAAGCGGTGGCGACCTGGAAATCGAGTTCGGCTAAAATCGCTTCTCTCGCCGCTGCCGCCACCTGCGTATCCAGCGGCGTTCCCGTCACGGTAAAGGAGCGATAATCGACGCGCGAGCTTTGCACGCAAACCGGGTCGCGCCGCATATCGCCGACGTAATCGACCGCGAAGTTGACGGTTACGGCGGGGCTTACCGGACCCGAGCAGCTTCCGTCGTTCGGGTTCACTCCCTGCGCCGAAAAGGTAAAGACGCCGTCCGGGATACAGACGGCGGTCGAATCTCTGAAACCCTGAAAATCGAGCGCCGTCGAGGATGTTCCCCTAAAGCTCTGCCCGGTCAGACAGATTGCGCCCATGCGCGTCGGCGGTATATTGCTCGACACGCCGGACGGCGTTCCGAACGGCGCAGCAAAGCCGTAAGGCGAGCACGAAGCGCCCGACGGCGTTCCAGCCCCGTTGTTTCCGCCGCCGACCGGTCCGCCGCACGAAGCCGCCAGACAGCATAAAATAACCGCGGCTAACAAAACCGCCGCCCGCCGTTGACCACGAAACCGTTGTAATTTTTCAAACATTATCTTCTCCCTTTACCAATTGATTAATAATAAATCCGTAGGCAAAAAAAAAGATTAGGCAGGCGGCGGATTGGGTTCGGCTTTAGTTTTCTTCGGCGCTTTCTCGACGTGGCTTGCCGCCGTCCAATCCGCCAGTTTGCCCGCGTCGCCGCGAAAGATGTTCGGCACGACGACCTTCAAAGTGCCGACCGCTTTCAAAGCCTCGTCCAAAATATCGTCAATATCGGCATTCGCGCCGACGCGCTCGCGGTTCGCCGAATCCTGCTGGCTGATAGCCGCCTCGAAAGCGTCCGTGTCCGCCTGCAAATCATCCAGAAAATCGGCGGGCAAACCGTATCCGGTAAAAAGATTTTTTGCCGCCGCCGCCGAAGCATTTGTGTGAAAGGCGCGGGCGGTTTCAATTAAGACCGCATCGTTCAAATTTTTGCGCGGCACGCGAAAAACGTTATCAAAACCGGGATTATTTTCTTCAATCGCCGCGGCGGTGCGCGAAATCGCCGCCAAATCCGCGTTCAGCTCGTTCCGGTTCATCTTTCTATGCGCCGATTTGCTGAATTTCGTTTGCGTCGCCGAGGAACGCTTTTCGCCTTTGTCTTCCAACTGCGCGACAAAATCGCTGACTTTCCCGAAAGCCTGCACCGCAACCGCATTTCCGGCAATCGCCGCCGCATTTTCCGCCCCGAAATTGTTTACTCTGAGAATCATTTCCGTCTGTCTTCTTTCTAAATCGTCCATTCCTGTTACCTCGCATTTGTAAGTTTATTTGTAGTTCATTATTGAGAAATAATGACGGAATTCAGGTATAAAAAAGTAAAATTGAGAAATAACTCGCCGCCCATTCAAACCAAAGACGCGCCCATCCGAATCAACCAAACGCCCATCGTAAAAAATCCATGCCCATCGAAACTCTAACGCCGCCCATCGTCATTACGCGACCGCCCATCGAACTTTTCACGCGCCCATCCGAACATCTACATTGCCCATCGTAAAAAGATATTGCTCATCCTAATATCTTTAACGCCCATCGGAAAAAGATATTGCCCATTCTAATATTTCAATCGCCCGCCTGAATTTTTACGTGTTTTAACTTCCGGCGCGCACTCGTCGTTTTATGAATCAGCGCAGAGATGGACTTTAAATTAAGCCAAATCGACTTAACCTTCTACTGAATCACTTTCCCCGGAATCATTTTCATTATCCTTATCCCAAGGATTTTCCCAACCGTCCGGAGCGACAAGAATACCGGCGTCCTCTCTCATATCGCTCAAAGAATCTACTGAGCCTTCAGCCGTAGAAGGATTTG
>DATHBC010000361.1:0-1789 GCA_035296345.1 Pyrinomonadaceae bacterium
TTCGCTTCGTTCGAGCGCCGCCAGCGCAACGAATCGGGATTTTTTACCAGCGATGTGACGCGGGGCTTGGGTTCTTCGGTGACGATTCCGGTGATTCCGGGCGTCAATCCCGTGGCGCGGACTTTTAACAATCTGACCGCGCAGCAAGCCGCCGCCATCAACGCGCTCGTTTCGTCCGGCAATCCGAACAATATCTGCGCGGCGCGCGCCTACGCGTTTTTCGCGTCGAGCGGCGGGCAGACCGCTTTGAGCGGCGTCAACCCTTTGACCAGCCCGAATGACGGCAGCGCGTGCCCGGCGATTACGCCTATTGGTCCCGGCGTTATCGGTTCGCGTTTCTTATTGACGGGCGCGCCGATTCCGCTGGCGACCGTCAACGCGCAGGGACAGCCGATTGCGTTCCGCCCGCTTTTGGGCTTGCAGCCGGTTTTCCCGGTTACGGACAGAACGAATTATTTCTCGCTGCGCGGCGACCACTACATTAACGAAAATCACCAGATGACGCTGCGCGTCGGATACAACCCGAGCAACCTGACCGGAATCCAGGTCGAATCGCAAAACCAGTCGCTCGGACAAAACGATTTTTCGCGCACGGGCATCACGAAGATTAAAGACACCTCGTTTACCTTCGGGCTTAACTCGACGCTCGGCTCGAACGCGGCAAACGAGTTCCGCTTTAGTTTCGGCAAACGACAAACCAGCTTCCGCTCGCAGAACAACGAAGCCGTCTCCTTCAATATTTCGGGCACGGCGTTTATCGGGCGCGAGCTTTTCTCGCCCGTCGACCGCACGGAAACCCGCTTTCAGCTTGCCGACAACCTGACTTACGTTTACGGCGACCACACCTTCAAATTCGGCGGCGATTTTAACTGGGTCAATATTCCGTCGGCGCTGTTTGAATTGAACTTCGCCGGACTTTTCAACTTCGGTCCGTTCGCGGCGGCGAACCTGAACCCGGCTTTTGCCGGATTGCCGGATTTGACGCCCGTGCAGTCTTACGGACTCGGAATGCCGTCGACTTATATTCAGGGCTTCGGCAACCCGATCAGCCGTATCAAGAACAAGCCGATTGCCTTCTACGCGCAGGACACGTGGAAGCTGACGCGGCGTTTAACCGTTAACTACGGCATTCGCTACGACGTCGAGTTTACGGAAACGATTGCTCCGGTCTCTTTCCGCGACCCACTGACGGGCATTACGCTTTCGGAAGCCGATATTCTCGCGGCGCAGGACGCGGTCGGCGTGCAGCAGGGAATCCCGCGCGACACGAACAACTGGGCTCCGCGCCTCGGCGTCGCTTACGACGTTTTCGGCAACGGCAGAACGGTTCTGCGCGGCGCAATCGGTCTTTTCTACGACCACCCGCTGCTGGCTATCGCGTTTAACTCGGACATCGCCGACGCGGCGCAGCAGCAGCAAGCCGTTCTGACGGCGGGCAGCCCGACGCCGACCGCGCTTTTGAACGCTTCGCAGGTCTTTCAGGGAACGGTTTGCGGCGGCGCTTCGCCGAATCCGGTTTGCCCGCCGGGAGTATTTACGCCCGGACTCGCGCCGACGGCGCAGTATCAATTCGGTCGCCAGCGTTTCAACGACCAGACTTTTACCGGCTTCGGTCCGGTTCTGCCGTTTACGCTGCCGATAGCGAAGGATTTCAAATACGCTTCCGCCGTGCAGGCGAATCTGGCGATTGAACAGCAGTTGACGAAAAATATGTCGCTGTCGGTCGGCTACATCTTCGTCGGCGCGCGCAATCTGCCGCACCCGACGGATTTGAACACGCCGAACACGG
>DATHBC010000362.1:0-2073 GCA_035296345.1 Pyrinomonadaceae bacterium
ATAGTGATAAAACCTCTCTCGGATGTGTGGCAGCTAATAAGAATATCCCAGAAACGGTTTCGATTCAACTTTCCGGAGTTTGAGTTGTCTGCTCGTTCAGAAAGATTTATTACGGGCGAAAACTATTTGACAAGGCGACGCCGTGGCGGGTAACTTCATTTTAGAGAAATTTATACAGCCGATGAAGGATTCCTCCCCGGAAAAAAATCGACCCGAAGAGCGTTTCTGGTTTCTGCGACGACCGTTCCAGTTTCTGGCGGATTTGTGCGTTTTGAGCGGGGCGTTTTTTCTGGCTTACCTGTTAAGGTTCGAATACGAGCTTTCCGAATATTATCTGGGAAACGCGCTCAACCAGCTTCCGTTCGTTATTCTCGTGCAGTTTTCATCGCTTTTTCTGGTCGGCGCGTATTCGATTTTGTGGCGCTACGTCAGCCTCGAAGACATTAAGGCGTTTCTGAAAGCCGCTTTTATTTCCGGCGTCGTTTTGATTGCTTTCCGCCTGCTGCTCTCGCCCGAGCGTTTTATTCGCTGGCAGGTTCCGCTGTCCATTATTCTGATGGACACTATGTTTGCGTTTGCGGGGCTGCTCGCCCTGCGCGTTTTGCGCAGGTTTGCCTATGAATTTTCCGAAAAACGCATCCTCACGGCGGGCAGCCGCCGGCGTCTGAAACCGAAATCCACGCTTTTCGTCGGAGCCGGACGCATCGGCGCGGCGGCAATCAAGGAAGTGGCGGGACGCGCCGACGCCGAGCTTCAGGTGAAAGGTTTTGTCGATGACGACCGCCGCAAAAAAGGCGGCAGCGTCAACGGCATAAAAGTTCTGGGAACGACCGATGATTTGGCGCGGCTGGTCGACGAACTGAGCATCGAACAGGTCGTTATCGCCATCGACCACGCGCAGGGCAAGGAAATCCGCCGCATCCTGGACATCTGCCGCGAGATTCCGGTCAAAACGCAAATCGTGCCGAGCCTGAATGAAATCGTGCACGGGCGCGTCAACATCAGCCGCATCCGCGACGTGCAGATTGAAGACCTGCTGGGACGCGAGCCCATCCAGCTTGACGACGAAAACCTGCATGAATTTCTGGGCGGCAAAACCGTTATGGTGACGGGCGCGGGCGGCTCAATCGGCTCGGAGCTGGTGCGGCAGGTGGCTAATTTTCAGCCCGCCCGGCTTCTGTTGGTCGAGCGAACGGAATTTGCGCTGTTTCAAATCGAGCGCGAGCTGGTTAAGGATTTCGCGGATTTAAATTTCGTGCCGCTTCTGGCTGACATCTGGGACGCGGCGCGCATGCGCGAGATTTTCGAAAAATTTCAGCCCGAGGTCGTTTTTCACGCCGCCGCGCACAAGCACGTTCCGCTGATGGAAACGAATCCGACCGAGGCGATAAAAAACAACGTCTTCGCGACGAAACAAATCGCCGAGCTGGCGGGCGAATCCGGCGCGCACGCTTTCGTTTTGATTTCGACCGACAAAGCTGTCAACCCGACCTCGATAATGGGCGCGTCAAAGCGCGTCGCCGAACTCGTCGTGCAGAGCCTGCGCCGCAAATACGATAAAACGCGTTACATGGCGGTTCGTTTCGGAAACGTTCTCGGCTCAGCCGGCTCGGTCGTGCCGATTTTCCGCGAGCAAATCTTAAAGGGCGAGCCGATAACCGTCACCGACCCGAAAATGACGCGCTATTTTATGACGATTCCCGAAGCCTCGCAGCTCGTGCTGCAAGCCGGAGCTTTGGGCAAGGGCGGCGAGATTTTTATTCTCGATATGGGCGAGCCGGTGAAAATTCTCGATTTGGCGGAAGATATGATTCGTCTTTCCGGCTTGCAGCCGTATGAAGACATCGACATTATTTTCACCGGCATCCGGCAGGGCGAGAAGCTTTTTGAAGAGCTGGAAATCACGGGCGAAAATTTATTGAAAACCGAGCACCCGAAAATTTTTATCGGCAAAATCGCCGAATATTCGGCGGAAGAAGTGGCGCAGATTTTGTCGAATTTCGAAGCCGCCGTCGAACAGGCAAGCGAAACGAAAATCCGCGCTCTGTTCAACCATTTTCTGCCCGAAGCGAA
>DATHBC010000363.1:0-3670 GCA_035296345.1 Pyrinomonadaceae bacterium
ACCGTAAACCGCATGGCGGCAAAACTTATCGGCGGCAAATCATCCAGACCGCGCTTGATAAAAATCCATGTCGTCCCCCAGATAACGCACAGGATGAGCCAGACCAGCAGAGGTTTCATAAGCGAAAAATAAAATAACAGATTACACGAATTTTTCGTCGATTGAAAAAATAGGAAAGTTATTTATCGCCCGGGTCAGCTCCGCTCGTAGAAACTCAGGCTCGAATCGCCCTGCCGCAGAATACGCCAGCGGCGCAGCTCGCCAATCGCGTCGGGAAGATTATTTTTGTTGTGATGCTCGGCAATCAAAATTCCGTTTTCGGCGAGCAGCTTCGCTTCGGGGTCGCCGAAAAGATACAGAACGTCGCGGTATTCGCTCTTGTAGGGCGGGTCGTAATAGACAATATCGAAAGTTTGTTTTGTTTTTCGCAAAAACTCTTCGGCGTCCGCCTGCGCGACTTCCGTTTCGGCTTCGGGAATTTCCAGCAGATCCAGATTTTCTTCGATGAGACCGCAGGATTTTCGGGATTTATCGACGAATGTGACGTGCCGCGCGCCGCGCGATAAGGCTTCGATGCCGATGGCTCCCGTGCCGGAGCACAAATCCAGAAACCGCGTTTCGTCGTCAATCCGCGGCGCGAGAACGTTAAAAAGCGATTCTCGCAGGCGGTCCGAGGTCGGGCGCGTCTGCAAAGAAGGCGGGCTTTTTAAGACCCGCCTTCGATATTTTCCGGCTATGATTCTCATAAATGAGTCGGGAATCGAGAGTCAACGGTCGCGAGCCGAAAGAAAAGACTTTCTACTCTCGACGCGCAACGCCCGGCTCCCGGCTTTTTAAGATTTTCTTTCGTAAAAACTCAGCGCCGTGTCGCCCTGCGTGACGACGCGCCAGCGTCTGAGGACGCCGATTTTTTCCGGGAAAAACATCTCGGCGTGATGTTCGATTAGCAAAAGACCGCCGGGCTTGATGGCGACGCCGCGTTTCAGATAATCCAGAACCTCGTCGTAATTCGTATCATACGGCGGGTCGAAATAAACCACGTCCCAGAAGCGCCGGCGCTTCTGCATTTTTTTCAGAAACGGCACGACTTCCAGCTCGCAAACCTCGCCGTGTCCCTGCTTGATGCCGCAGGCTTCGAGGTTTTTCTTGATAAAGCTGCACATTTTGCCCGAACGCTCGACGAAAGTGCTAATCAGAGCGCCGCGCGAGATTGCCTCGATGCCGACCGCGCCCGAACCGGCGCAGAGGTCGAGAAAACGCCCGGCGCGCACGCGGCGGAAAATCAATCTGAACATCACCTCGCGGATGCGGCGCGCCGTCGGGCGCACTTTCGGCGAAGCGGTGCTGGTTAAAAATTTCCCTCTGTGTTTTCCGTCTGTTACCTGCATTTCGTCATAAACTTTAGGTTTGTCAAGCTGTTTCCAGGGCGGCACGTCGCCCGGCTTGCCGCGCGGAATAAAGTTTCTGCGCGGCGGAAAGCGGTCATTGCTGCCGCCGCCGCTTCTGCCTTGAAACCTGTTGTCGTCACGGCGCTGAAACCTGTCGTTTGTGCGCTCGCGGTCGTTGCTCGTCCCGCTGCCGCCGGTGCGAAACCTGTTTTCGCGCGGAGGAAAACGGTCGTCCTTTCCGCGAAAACGGTCTTCACGCGGCTGAAAGCGACTATTATTATTATTACTATTATTATTGTCGCGGTCGCGTGATTGAAAACGGTCGGTGCGCGGTTGAAATTTCCGCTCGCCGTAGCTTCTGCCGTCCTGCGGCTGATTATTCTGTTGTTGTGGTCTTTTGTAGGGTCGGTTTTGATTAAAAGATGTCCCCGGAGTTGTTCCGGTGTGTCGTCGGTTTTCCATGTTTTTTCCTCTTTCAAATGATTGGCGCGAGTTTGGCTCAGGAGGATCAGCCAAATTTTCACACGCTAGTTTCTACTACCAGCAAACTGCAAATTGTTCGAGCTAAAATGGGGAATTTCAGAGAAAATTCAGTCGAGCCATTTGCAATCAATTAAGATTCTCTCAGTTTGTAAATGATTTAGAGAAACTGTTACAGACGAATATAAACGATTTAACCCGAAAAATTCAATGCTTTTCGTTAATCTTTACAAAAAAATACTTTTTTTTAAAAATTCCGCTTCCGAAAAATTCGGGACAAGATACAAGTAATGCCGGAAAAGAAAAGCCAAACCATGAATTTACACGGTTAAATGCGAGACAGTAAAAGATTTGAAGCAGCGCGTTAACACCAAAGGTCAGGGATTATTTTTTCTTATAGCCTGCATAAATCTTCGTTAAGGCATAATCTCGTCTCTCTTTTCAAGTCGATTTTTTAACCGATTCCAGCCAGTTTAAAGCGCGCGTCCGCTTTGGCGACTTCGATTAATTTCGAAGTTTCCCGCGTAAAGCGTTTCGTCGAAAGATAAAATTCGGCTTCTTTGCGCGCCGTTTCCAGAATCTCCAGGTCGCGAATGATGTTGCCGATGCGAAACGTCTGCACGCCCGATTGCCGCGTCCCCAAAATCTCGCCCTGCCCGCGCAGCTCCAAATCTTTTTCGGCGATGCGAAAACCGTCGGTCGTTTCTTCCATAATTCCCAGACGCTCCTTGGCAATCGCCGTTTTTTTGTCGTTCGTCAAAAGCACGCAGTAACTTTGCTCGGCTCCGCGCCCGACGCGACCGCGCAGCTGGTGAAGCTGCGACAGACCGAAACGCTCGGCGTGTTCGATAATCATCAAACTCGCGTTCGGCACATCGACGCCGACTTCGATGACGGTCGTCGAGACTAGAATCTGAATGTCGCCCGTGATAAAACGCTGCATCACGGCTTCCTTTTCGCCCGCTTTCATTTTCCCGTGCAGCAGACCGATTCGGTATTGCGGAAAAACCTCGTCGCGCAGTTCTTCAAACATCGCGGTCGCCGCTTTTAAATCCATCTTTTCCGATTCTTCGACGAGCGGGTAAACGACGTAAACCTGCCGCCCGAGCTCGATTTCCCGAACGATTCCCTTATAGACGCCTTCGCGCTTGTCTTCGCCGACGACGACCGTTTTTACAGGCGTGCGTCCCGGCGGCAGCTCGTCGATTACGGAAACGTCCAAATCGCCGTAAACCGTCATCGCCAGCGAGCGCGGAATCGGTGTTGCCGTCATCACCAGAATGTCGGGATTGTAACCGCGCGCCCTGAGTTCCGCGCGCTGCATCACGCCGAAACGATGCTGCTCGTCAATGACGGCTAAACCCAGTTTTTGAAACGCGACGGCGTCCTGAATAATCGCGTGCGTTCCGATAACGGCGTCGATTGCGCCTTCGGCAATCATCTGCTGGACTTTGCGCTTTTCCGCCGCGCGCAGGCTGCCGATTAAAAGCTCGGTCGTAAAAGGCGTGTCGGCTAAAAGCCTTTTGAAATTTCGCGCGTGTTGTTCGGCTAAAATCTCGGTCGGAGCCATCAGAGCTGTCTGATAGCCGTTTTCCATCGCCGCCAGCATCGCCAGCAGCGCGACAATCGTCTTTCCGCTGCCGACGTCGCCCTGAACCAAACGGTTCATCGGCGAATCCGAAGTCATATCGGCAAAAATTCTTTCGACCACTCTGTCCTGCGCGCCCGTCAGGGTAAACGGCAGAACGGCTCCGAGCCTGTCCCGTATCGTTTCATTCAGTTCGATAATCGTGCCTTTCGGT
>DATHBC010000364.1:0-1599 GCA_035296345.1 Pyrinomonadaceae bacterium
CGGCGGCGGCAGGCTATCGTTCGACCGTTTCGCATGCGTTTTATCAGGAAAATTTTTAAAGCCCGGCGTTGAGCCGCCGAAATTTTCCCTGTGTTCTCCGGCGCGGAGTTTTTTGTTAAAATGTCGGCATGAAGTTTTTTACGGCGGCGAAGGCAAAATTTCCCTCATTGCAAAGCTCGCTTTCAGCCGTTTCGTCGGCAATTCTGCTGGCTCTGGCTTTTCCCGGTTTCGAGTTCTGGTTTCTCGCCTTCTTTGCGCTCGTTCCTTTATTTTGGGCAATCGAGCGCGAAAGCCCATCAATCGTCAAATCATTTTTGCTCGGCTGGCTGTGGGGAACCGTTTTCTTTTTCGGCACCTGCTGGTGGCTCGCCTACGCGCCGACGCATTACGGCGGAATGCCCGCCGTCGTATCTTATTTTCTGGTTTTGTGCGCGACGGCGGCGGTCGGGATTTTTCCGGCGATGTTCGCGCTTTTGTTTTCCGTTCTGCGCGGGCGTTTCGGCGTTTACGCCGTTTTAGCCGCGCCTTTCTTGTGGACGGCGATTGAGTTTCTGCGGTTCTGGACGACCGGCAATAACTGGAACGCGATTGGCTACTCGCAGGCTTTTAACGATGGAATCGTGAAAAACGCCTCAATCGGCGGAGTTTTTCTGGTCGGTTTTTTAGTCGTTTCCGCGAATGTTTATATTTTTTTGCTGCTGGCGGGCGGAGCTTTTTCTTTCCGGAAAGCTCTCTTGAACCACGAAAGAGCGAAAAGCTATTTTCTACAGCCGCCGTCGCACAAAATCATTTTTCTTTTCACGATAATTTTCGCGCTTTCGTATGCGGCGAGCTTTTTTGCTCCGCGCGAAAGCGAGACGGTTTCAAAGCCGTTTGAGCCGAAGCCGCAGAGCACTTTTGTCGTCGCCGTCCAGCCGAACGTGCCGATGAGCGGTTTGAAATACGAAGACTGGCAAAGATTAAGAGGAAAGCATGTCGAGCTGACCGAAAACGCTTTGCGGAATTTGCCGCGAACCGATAATCAACCGCCGGCAATCGTCATCTTTCCCGAATCGCCGATGAATTTTCAATACGAGCGCGACCGCGAATTTCAGCAGTTTCTGCGCGAGCTGACGACGCGCAATAATGTCGGCATTTTGTTCAACGCCGCCGAGCCTGACGCCGACCGCAGCAGCTATTTCAATTCCGCCGTGATGGTCAATGAAAAGGGCGAAAAAACGGCGCAGTATGATAAGATTTTCCTGCTGCCGTTCGGCGAATACGCGCCCGTGCCCGCGCCCCTGCAAAATCTCGTGCCGACGATGGTCGGAAATTTTTCTTTCGGCAGCGAATACGATTTACTGCCGTTCGGCGCGGCGCGCGGCGGCGTGATGATTTGTTTCGAGTCGCATTTTCCGAATCTCGCGCGCGAATACGCGCTGGCTGGCGCGGACGTTTTGATTGAAATGACCAACGACGGCTATCTCGGAAATACGCCGGTTTTGCGTCAGCATCTGGCGAACGCGGTTTTCCGCGCCGTCGAAACGCGCCGCCCGCTTCTGCGCGTCACAAACGTCGGCATCACGGCTTACATCGACGAGCGCGGCGAGGTTCTGGACG
>DATHBC010000365.1:0-12955 GCA_035296345.1 Pyrinomonadaceae bacterium
GGAAGCGAAAAAATTTCGGCGACGCGGCGGACGACGAGCCGCGCGAGATTAAAGACGTCGAGAAAGCGCGGCGGCGGACGTTTGACCGCGCGATTCGTCTTTTGACTTTCAAATGGCGCTCGATTGCCGAGCTGCGCGAGCGGCTGCTGGAAAAAAACTGGACGAACGAGGAAATCGTCGATGCCGTGATTGCCAAACTCGAAGAATACGGCTATCTGAACGACGAGCAGTTTGCCAGGGATTTCGCCGCCTCGAAAATTCGCCAGAAACCGCAGGGCAAAAGAGTTCTGCAACAAAAGCTGGCGCTCAAAAAAATCCCGAAAGAAACCGCCGCCGCCGCGCTGGAAAAAGTTTTCGAAGAAACGCCCGAAGCCAATCTGGTCGAAGAAGCCATCCGCAAGCGCATCCGTCTGAAAGGCAAGCCGGAAACGCGCGAAGACACGAAAAAATTTTACGATTTTCTTCTGCGGCAAGGCTTTTCCTACGATTTGGTGAGCAGCAAAATGCGCGAGCTGGCGGGCAAAGATTTTGAAACAACCGATTAGAACAGATGAGAGCAGAAGATTTTGACCGCAACCAAACTCTGGAACAACTCATAAGTAAATCTCAAAAGGAAAACTGGAATTTACTTAACGGTCGCGCCTGGCAGTTATTTCAAAAGCCTTTGAACGAGTTCAGTAAAGACGATTTGCGTTTTATGATTGAACGCGAAACAGGTCTTGAATTTCTGATTCCGGTGGCAATTGATATTTTGGCGGAAAATCCGCTCGCGCGCGGAATTTATTACGGTGCAGGCGATTTACTGCATTCGGTTTTGAATATTGCTCCGGCATTCTGGAAGGAAAATCCGAATCTTTGGTTTGAGGTCGAAGAAATTGCTTATGACGCCGAGCTGTTGGTTGAATATTTTCAAAAAAATGTCGCTCCCGCGCTGAAAAACTTCAGACAATCTGCGCCGACGCAGCTTCCGGAAAATGAATAAAATCAACTACGACAACCGCACGTTTAAATCCGTCGCTAATTCCGCGTCGGGCGAAGTTTCCGCCGCGACGACGTTTTATTATCACCAGAAAAACGATTTGGTCTGGGCGGAATATGCGGGCGGCGAGATTGTTTTCGGCAGCCTGATTGCGAAAGTTTTGCCGGGCGCGGCGCTGGAAATGCGTTACCAGCATTTGAACAAACAGGGCGAATTAATGACGGGAAAATGCCTTTCAAAGCCGGAAATTTTACCGGACGGGCGACTGCGGCTGCATGAAAAATGGCAGTGGACGAGCGGCGATTTTTCCGGCGGCGAATCGGTCGTCGAGGAAATTATGAATTAAAAATTACGAGCTGCGGAATTGAAACGGGTAATCTTTAACGCTTCAGCCTTTCGCCTTTGAAAATGCTTTGCACAAGGCTTTATGCTAGAATTTTTCTTTATCTTTAGAGCGCTTTTTTTACTTTTATGAACGGAAACGAAGTCAGACAAAAATTTATCGATTATTTCGCCGCGCGCGGGCACAAGACTGTCCATTCCAGCCCGCTTCTGCCCGCCAACGACCCGACGCTGCTTTTCGTCAACGCGGGAATGAACCAGTTCAAAGACGTTTTTACCGGCAACGAAAAACGCGATTATAACCGCGCCGTCTCGTCACAGAAATGCATTCGCGCCGGCGGCAAACACAACGACCTCGACGAAGTCGGCAAAACCGCGCGGCATCACACGTTTTTCGAGATGCTCGGCAATTTTTCGTTCGGCGATTATTTTAAGGAAGACGCGATTCGCTTCGCGTGGGATTTTCTGGTTAACGAATTGGGCTTGGAAGAATCGCGGCTCTGGTTTTCGGTTTTCGAAGGCGACGCGGAAGTTCCGGCTGATGATGAAGCCCGCGCGCTGTGGGAAAAAGCCGGCGCGCGACCGGAACGCATTCTGGGCTTCGGGCGCAAGGATAATTTCTGGCAGATGGGCGACACCGGACCGTGCGGACCGTGTTCGGAAATCCATTATTATATGGGCGACGACCCCGAAGACCCGGAGAAAAACCATCCGAAATACGTCAACGGCGAAGGCGACACGACGATGGAAATCTGGAATCTCGTCTTTATGCAGTTCGAGCGAAACGAGATTGAAAAAGGCGTTTTCGAGCTGACGCCTTTGCCCGCGCCTTCGGTCGATACGGGCGCGGGATTGGAACGCATGACGGCGGTTTTGCAGGGCGTTTCGTCTAATTACGATACGGATTTAGTCAAGCCGATTATCAATAAAACGGCTGAGCTGGCGGAAAGATTTTACGAAGCGGAAACCCAATCGGGCTTTGCGATGCGCGTCGTCGCCGACCACGCGCGGGCGACCGCTTTCGCCATCGCCGACGGTATTCTGCCCGGCAACAGCGAAAGAAATTACGTCCTGCGAAAAATCATGCGCCGCGCCATCTATCACGGGCGCGAGCATCTCGGTTTTGAAACTTTGTTTTTTCACAAAGTCTGCGATTTCGTTATCGAATTGATGAAAGACGCTTATCCCGAACTGGAAGTTCAGCGCGATTTTATCGGAAAAATGGTGCGGCTCGAAGAGGAGAGATTCGGCAATACATTAACCGTCGGCTTGAGAAAACTTGACGAGTTATTTAAGGAAAAAGGTCATACAATGGAAAATGACGAATCATTACTAAGCATTCCGCTTGATGGTTTGGCTAAATTGTATGATACCTACGGCGTTCCCATTGATTTAATGAATGTTGCTGTAGTCGATTATTTCAAGAGCGTTAATAAACCTGTCGTTCATCCGGTTTTATTAGATTCGGAAAAATTCTCCGAGTCAATCGGCGAACAAATTAAGCTTTTGCAGCAAACTTCCGAAATCGGCAAAACCAGACAAGCCGATAAAATCAATCCGATTTACACGGCTTTATCGCGGCAGGCGAATATCCGTTCAAATTTTCACGGCTACGACAAAACCGAGGTCGAAGGCGCGCGGGTTTTGGCTTTGGTGAAGAACGACGAGAAGGTCGATGCGTTCGATGTCGGCGAGGAAGGTTTAATCGTTTTGGACGAAACGCCGTTTTATGCCGAGGCGGGCGGGCAGGTCGGCGATACGGGCGTGATTTTCAGCACGAACGCGCAGGTTAAGGTTTTCGATACCTTTGCGCCGGTCGCGGGCATCGTTCTGCATAAATCGAAAGTCGAGCGCGGCGTTTTGAAGGTCGGCGACGAGGTGACGGCGACGGTCGACACGGAAAAACGCGACGCGACCCGGCGCAATCACACGGCGACGCACCTGGTTCACGCGGCTTTGAAGGAAGTTTTGGGAACGCACGTCAAGCAGGCAGGCTCGGTCGTCGCGCCGAATTATCTGCGTTTCGATTTCACGCATTACCAGCCGATTTCCGAGAGCGAGCTTAAAGAAATCGAAGATTTGGTCAATCGGTATATTCTGGAAAATCATCCGGTGGCGACGAACGAAATGGAGGTCGAAGAAGCGATGCGTTCGGGCGCGGTCGCTCTGTTCGGCGAAAAATACGGCGCGAAGGTGCGCGTTTTATCGGTCGGCGGCGGCGAGTTTTCGCGTGAATTATGCGGCGGCACGCACGTGCGCGCGACGGGCGACATCGGCAGCTTTAAAATCACCTCGGACGAGGCGATTGCGTCGGGCGTGCGCCGCATCCGCGCGATTACGGGTTTTGACGCTTTTGAAAGATTCCGCGAAGACGAGAGATTGATTGCCGAATCGCTCGGCGTCCTGCGCACGCAGCGCGATAATCTGCCGGCGGCGATTGAAAAATTGCAGGACGAATTGAAGCGTACGCGGCGCGAGGTCGAAGATTTGAAGATGAAAATCGCGACCGGCGCAGCCGGAGCCGGCGCGTCGAACGGCGACGAAGCGCGAGACGTCGGCGGCGTCAAAGTGCTGGCGAAAACCGTCGAAGGCTTGGACAAAGGCGGAATGCGCCATCTGTCCGACACGCTGCTGGCGAAAATCAAAAGCGGCGTCGTCATTTTAGGCAGAACCGACGAAGACAAGGTTTCGTTTATCGTGCGCGTTTCCGACGATTTGACCGCCAGGGTGAAAGCGGGAAAAATCGTGCAGGAAATCGCGCCGATTGTCGGCGGGCGCGGCGGCGGCAAACCCGACATGGCGGAAGGCGGCGGAACCGACGCCGGCAAACTAAACGACGCTTTGCAGGCGAGTTACAACGTCGTCGAGCAGATGCTGGGCTGAGTCTTGCATAAAAAAACCGACCGCGGATTTAACGAACGGGACGGGTAAACACGGATATATAAGAAATAAAAATCCGTGTTTACCCGTCCTGTTCGTCTAATTTGCGGTCGTTTTCCTGACCGATATTTTGATTAGTTATCGACAATCTCCTTAACGGTTTCTTTTGCCTTTTTTTTCACTTTCTTTTTGATTTTGTCTGTCGTTTTTTCCTTTTTGCCGCCTGTGTTTGATTCGGTCGCGTTCGTGTTTCCGCCGGAGTTATTGGTTGAATCGGTCGTCGTGTTTTCGACGGAAGTGTTTGTCGAGTCGCCCGTTGTTGTCGGCGTCGAACCGGCTTCCTGTCCGCCGGTCGGTGTTTCTTCGACTTTTATTGCTCCTTCGAGCTTGATTTTATAAGTCAGAAGCTTTACGTCTTTATCGTCATCCATGCGAATTTTCAAAATGACTTTCGTGTCGCGGACGAATCGTCTTGTGCCGACTTCGCGTGCGCCCGCGCCTTTGGCGACGACGTAAATCGGCAGCAGTTCTTTTCCGTCGGCGTCGAGCAGCGCGACCCTGAGCGGCGTCGAGCGGTCGTCGGTTTTCGCGTCGACCGTTACCTTTACGTCGCCTTTGCCCGCCGTAAACCAGTAATAAATCGTTTCGGCTTTACCGTCGCCCTCGCCTTCGATGGTCGTCGAAGGCAGCGGAGTCGGGTTGTCGATGTCGTTTGACTGCGCCCGCGCCGGATTGATTGCCGACAAAACAATCAGCAGCGAAAAAATTAAACCGAGCGTGTAAAAGTTTCTTCTGTTTTTCATTTTATTTCTCCTTTTATTTCTTAATCGCAAAAGCCCCGTCCAGCTTGGTCACCAAATCCCGCGCCCCGCCGCTGACCGTGACGACGACGCCAAGCGTCGCGTTCTGCTTCTCTGCTTTGGTCGGCAGGTCGTTCAGATACTTGCCCCAGTTGTAGTTGATGTAATCAAATTCTTTCTCCATGAAAGGGAATGTCACCTCGACCCACGCGCTCTCGCCCGGCTTGATGGGCGCAGCGAGGTACGTGCCCCGCACGATACATTCCGGGTAATCAATATTGGTCAACCAACCGCCCATATTTTTCGGCGGGATGCACTTGACGAATTTCGTCGCGCCGATTCGGGTCACGACCGAGATTTTTGCCGAAATCAGCGCGCCTTTTTTAACTTCGGTCTCGCCTTTGTTCTCGACGCGAATCCGAAGGACGAGATGTTTAGTCGAATCGACCTCGACCGGCGCGTAGCCGGGGCGCAGCTTCGCGCCCGCGTTTTTCGCGTCGTTATTGGGCTTGACCTGCGGGCTGTCTTTTTCGTGTTTCACACGTCCCGGTTCTTTCCTCGTTATCTCGTTCTGCGCGAGAGCGGAAAGAGCCAGCATCGAAATCAGCAAAACCGTTGAAGCTAAATTTTTCATTTTTTTTACTCCTTTTTATTTCCCGTTTTGCCTTTCCGTTTCTTTCGGACGGAAACGCAAAACGAATGAATGGCTGTCTGCTTGGTTATTTTAAGGCTTCCTTCATCGCTTCTCTGGCGGCGTTGGCGGTTGACAATCCGGGACCGTATTGCGAATTGATGATAATGGCGACGCTGACACCGTTGGGAAACGCGAGCGCCAGAGTGTTCATCTCGCCTTTATTAAACAGCCCGCCCTGGTCGTTTTTGCCCGGATAATACCCGCCGTGTTCGTAATCGACCAGAGTGCCCTGAATCTCGGCTTTCCATAAACCGAGCTGTTCGTCTTTCATTTGTTTGGTGACGGCTTTCGGCAAAATTCTTTCCGTGTAAAGCAGATTGTGCAGAAACACGGCGAGCTGTTTTGAAGACATATTCCAGCCGCGAGAGGCGCTCGTCTCGGTCATATCGCCGAAGCTGTCGCCCGCGCCGACCGGACCGGGAAATTGGTATGCGAGCGCCGGGTTTGTCGCCACCGGCTTCAATTCGATTCCGCGCAAGCCGATGGGCGAGAAGATGTTTTCGCGCACGTATTTTTCATAAAGCTGCGCGTAGCTTGCCGCGGCGATGGCGTTGCCGATTGAATTGTCGGCTGTGCTTCCGCCGCCGAAACCGTTCAAATTCGGGATGATGACGCGAAACAGCGCGAAATTCATATTGTTGTATTTCTGCGTCTTTTTATCCGCGAGACTTACTCCATCGGCAAGGCATTCGCGCAGGTTTAAAAATGTAACTTCCTTTTCACAGCGAATGCCGCTGCGATGCGTCAGCAGTTCGCGAAAAGTGATTGTTTTAACGTTATTGCCGAGCTTCCACTGCGGGTGAAGAAACGTATGAACCAGGGCGTCGACATTGATTTTCTTTTCGTTCAAAATCTTCAAAACAGCCGCCGCCGTAATGGTTTTGCTGACACTGGCGATATTGAATTTATCGTCCGCCGTCATTTTGCGCGGGTTCGCGTCGGGCGCGCGCCGCGCGTCACCGCCGGCGCGGCTGACCATAGAATTAGCGCCGACGCCGGCGACCGTGAAAGAATAGCCGACGGATTTGCCTTTTAATCTGGCTTCGAGCTTGTCGGCGTATTTCGTCAGAAATTCCTGCGAGATGACTCTCTGCGGCAGATTTTGCTGCTGTTGCGGCTGCGCGTTTGCGTCGATTGATGCAAGAACGCACAGGGCGATTGTCAGCGCGATTGTAATCAAAAACGGTTTTCTCATAAAAATTCTTTTCTCCTTTATTTATCTATTTATTACTTCGGCGAGCACCGAGCCTGAGCCGGAAGCGTTCCGGCGCCGTCCGGAAAAAGCGTCCGCCAGTTGTTGTCTTCGCTGGCTTCAGAGATTTTTTTATACGGGTCGGCTTCGACATAGACGTGCCTGCCGACGCCGATTTTCTTTTGCGAAACGTCGAAAGTCTGCGTGTGGCTTTCGCCGCCTCGCAAGGCTTTGACCGTGTTTCCGACGTAGAAAATCGCTTTCGCATCCTTTTGCGCGTTCTGCCTGAAAGTGACCAGCACATAGGAGGTCGCCGCTTCCGTCTCGCGACAGGCGTTTGTCACCGTCACAGAGATTTTCTCGACGAAAAGCCCGCTCGCGTCTTTTGTAATCCCAACCCGCGAGACGATTAAATCGGGTTTCGCCTGCGCCTGAATCCTGAATGCCGTCGCCGAAATGCACAACAGAAAAGCCGCCAACCCGACAAACATAAATTTTTTCATCAATCTTCTCCTTATAATTTTTCTGCGCTGCCGAAGCCGCGCCCGCTCGCTGCGTATATCGTGTTGAACCAGACGATGCGCCTTTTTTGCCGCCGAAATCCTTTACAACCGATTGTTTTTGGCGTAATTTTTCATTTATGTTTTGTTTATTTTTTCTTTATTCCGACATTTAGCCAGTATTTAAAGGAGAAAGGCTAAGGTGCAGACGATTTCGGAAAAGTGCTACGAATTCGGCGAATTTCGCTTTGACGCGGAAGAAAAAGTTTTGTGGCGCGGCGCGGCGCTCGCCGACGTGACGCCGAAGGCGTTGGAAATTCTCGTCGTGCTGGTTGAAAACGCCGGGCGCATCGTGCCGAAGGAAGAAATCTACAACCGCGTCTGGGCTGGCAGCTTTGTCGAAGAAGCGAATCTGACGCATCACATTTTTCGGCTGCGGAAAGTTCTGGGCGAAAGCGCAGACCGGAAATTTATCGAAACCGTCCCGAAACGCGGTTACCGCTTCGTCGCCGAAGTACGTCAGACGGCGGAGCAAACGCCGCCTTCCAGCTTTCAAAATTCAAATTCGATTAATCGAGCCGCGCCGGTTGTTTTGCAAAACAAAAACCTCCGGGTTTTCTCCGTGATTGTTTTATTCGCTCTTTTCGGCACGGCGGCTTTTGTTTGGTATAAGTCGAGCGCGAACGTTAACCGGCAGCAGCAGCATCATCAACAGCAGTTACTACAGGAAACCGCAAATCCGAAATCCAAAATCCAAAACCCGATGACCGTTTCGCGCCTGACGGACTACGGCAAGGCGGTCGCCGCGACCATCTCGCCCGATGGAAAATTTGCCGCCTACGCGCAAAATTTTTCGAGCGGCGAGGGAACGCTCTACATACGGCAGATTGAAACGAACACCGAGAGAAAGCTGCTTGAGCCTGCCGAAAGGAATTTCGGCAGCATCTCGTTTTCGCCCGACGGCACATTTATTTATTACATCGCTTATGAGCCGGGCGAGCCGGAAGGCGCGCTCTACCGCATTCCGGTGGTCGGCGGGCAGGCGGCGAAAGTTCTCAGCAACGTAAAATTTATGTTTACGTTGTCGCCCGACGGCAGGCGCGTCGCTTTTTTCCGCTTTGATACCGGGGCGAAACAAACCCGCATCATCAGCGCGGCGCTTGAGGCAATCGGCGACGAAAAGACGGTTTTGACTTTTAACGACGCGGAAAAAGCCGTCACGGGCGTGCCCGCGTTTTCGCCGGACGGAAATCTGCTGGCGTTCGGTCTGGCTGATGTGACGCCGGCGACGGATTTCAGCCAGCCGCAGTTTTCGCCTTTTACGGTTGATTTGCAAACGGGCGAGATGAAATCTCTGACGACGGAAAAATGGTCGGAAATCGGCAAAACCGCCTGGATGCCCGACGGCAGCGGTCTGGTTTTCCCCGGCAACCGACCGCGCGTCGGCAATCAGATTTATTATCTAGCCTTTCCTTCGGGCGAAGTTACGCGCATCACAAAAGAATTGAATGTCTACGGCAATTACGGGATGGGCATTAGCCGCGACGGCACGAGGCTCGTCGCCGATTTGCGGGAAAGCGAAGCCCAGATTTGGTCAATCGACGCCGGCGGCTCGACGGCGCGAGCCGAACAATTGACCAACGGAAGAAGCGACGGAGCGCGCGGCTTGGCGAGTCTTTCCGACAATCAAATCGTTTACACGACGATCACGGGCGACGACGGCGATTTGTGGATTCTGCGCAGCGGCGAAAATGGAATCCGGGAAGGCAGACCCCTGACTTCGGACGCTTTCTTTGAAGGTGAAACATGCGCCGCGCGAGGCGACGACGGCACGGATTTTTTGATTTTTGCCTCGGACCGGGTGGGCGGCTCGCATCTTTTTCGCGTCAACGCCGACGGCACGAATCTGAAACAAATCACTTTCGGCGAAAATTACGACGCCGCGCCCGATTGCTCCGCGGACGGAAAATTCGTCGTTTACGCGTCGAACGCTTCAATCTGGAAAATTTCCGCTGACGGCGGCGAACCGACTCGTCTGACCGATTTTGAATGCCTCGCGCCGAGCATTTCGCCCGACGCGAAATTTTTCGCCTGCGTTCAGCCGACCGGCGTGCAAATTAAAAACGCCGCGCTCGCCGTTCTCGCCGTAGAAGGCGGCGCGCCGGTCAAAAGCTTCGAGGTCATCCCGTTCGGCTTTTATTATCGCCCGGCGCGCTGGACGCCGGACGGCAGCGCGCTTGTTTTTAAGCGAACCGATAAACAAATCGGCAATCTCTGGCGGCAGAACCTGGCGGGCGGCGAGCCGAAACAAATTTCCGATTTCAAATCCGAGGTTATTCTGAATCACGTTTTTTCGCGTGACGGGAAAAAACTGCTCGTCTCGCGCGGAAAATTCGCCGCCAACACCGTCCTGCTCAAAAATTTCCTACCTGACTGATTAAGCCGAAGCCGATAAAGCTTTAGTATTTGCCTGCGGAATGCGCGATTCGTGAACTTCATTTTCCGCCGCTTCCGTCTCGCCCTTATTCTGCGACGTTATCAGCACGACCGAGCCGACAATCACGCCCGCGCCGACGAGCATCTGCCCGGTAAAGGACTCGCCCGCGATGAGCCAGCCGAGAAAAACGGCGATGACCGGATTGACGTAAGCGTAAGTCGAAACCATCGCCGGCGGCGCGTTTTTCAAAAGCCAGCTATAAGCCGTAAAGCCGACGAGCGAGCCGAAAATGATTAGATAAACCAGTCCGAACCAGGAATTTGCAGAAACCTGCGCGATGCTGAACGTCGACCATTCGCCCGCCAATAAGCTGACGAGCAGCAAGACCGAGCCGCCGGAAATCATCTGCATCCCGGCAGTCAGCAGAGCCGATTTCGGAACCGGCGAGCGCAAGCCGTAAATCGAGCCGACCGCCCATGAAAACGCCGATGCGATAATAACAATCGTGCTGATAATCTGCATCGAGCCGCCAGCCGCCGAAGAAGCCGCGCCGCCCGCGCTCTGACCGCTGATTAGAAGCCAGACGCCGAGAAAACCGACGATTAGCCCGAGCGCGACTTTCAGGTTCGGGCGCGCTCCTTTCAGCCAGAGCCAGCCGAGCAGCACAATCCAGAAAGGCTCGGTCGCGACCAGCAGCGCGGCGAGGCTCGACGAAATATAATGCTCGGCGAAAACCACGCCGCCGTTGCCGCCCAAAAGCAGTAGCGTGCCGACGATAAAGCTCGTTCGCCAGTGCTCCGGTTTCGGTTTTTCGTAATCTTTGGAAAACAGCGCCCAAAGGTAAAGAATCGAGCCCGCAAAAACGAAACGCGCGCCCGCCATCAAAAACGGCGGCAAGGTTTCAATCGCGTATTTGATTGCCAGATAAGTCGAGCCCCAGAAAATATAAACCGCCGCAAAAGCCGCTATTAATAATATAAGTCCGCGGCGGCTCGAATAATTTGTTTTGGTTATAATTGCCTGTCCCTGCATGTCGTCTAAAACCCCTTAATCTCTAAAATTTCATTCGCTTTTTCTGCCGCGCCTTTTCGCCGGCGACGCCGTGGCGGCGGTTGAATCTTTATCCGCTTCGTTTCCCTGCTCAATCGGCAGCGCCGTCGTTTCCTTGATAGTTTGCAACACGACGGTCGTTTTCGTGCCCGCGACGTTTGGCACGTTTTTTAAACGCTCGCGCAAAAGCCGCGAGAGATGCTCCGTGTTTTTGACGCGAACTTTCAAAAGATAAGAATCCTCGCCCGCCACGTCGTGAACTTCCAGAACCTCCGGAATCCGCGCCAGAAATTTATCGGTTTCGCTGCAGCACTCGTGCGTGCGAACCGCAACAAACGCCGTCAAGCCGAAATCGACCTGCGCCGCGTCCAACTCCGCCGCATAACCGCGTATCACGCCTCGCTCTTCCAGCTTCCTGATGCGCTCCAAAACGGCTGACGGCGCCAGGCTGACCTGCCGCGCAATCTCCGCGTTGCTGATTCGCGCGTCTTTTTGAATAATATTCAGTATTTGTTTATCAATATCGTTAATCATTCTTAATTTCCAACCTTTTTCAGAATATCATTCGGCAAATACCGTGTCAAGACTTGTTTTGTTCGGTTAACGTTTTTTGGAAGAGCCCGTTTATCGGCGGCTTTCGAATAATGCGTTCGTGCCGCAGCAGCCGAAAATGTGTTATCTTTCCAACTAATTTTTGAATAAATCCGAGCTTCGAAGTATCGGGAAAGCTCCGAAAGTTTATGCGAACAGTAATTTTCAGCTTGTTATTTTTCCTGTTTCTGAGCTGCGTTCCGGCGCAGACCGCGACGGCGCAGAAAATCGTCGCGCGCGGCAACAATACGGGCGGAATCGTCGTGACGAAAGGCAAAGCGCGCGCGACGATTAACCTGAGCGCGGACGTGCCGGGCTGCGCCTACATCGCCGCCGGAGAACGCAAGCGCGATTTGGACGCCCGGGAATGCGCCGCCCCGCCCGCCGGTTTCGAATTGATTGACGCGACCGTGAAAAACAACCGGATTTTTCTCGTCCTTCTAACCGAAACGATGGGCAACTGCAACGTCTGCGGGCAATGCGGCGCGACCGAAGCGTACGGGCTGATTTGGCTTCAATTAAGCGCGAATCTGCGTTTGATTAAAAAGAAATCCGTATCGCTCGAATTTTGTCTGGAAAATCGTTCAATCGTCAGCCCGGCGCTGCGGATAAATGACGCCGAAGAGTACGAAAGACTGAATTTATCATTCGATGCCGACGTTTTGACCGTCGAGACGGAAAAGGAAATCAACGGCGAAACGGACGCCGCGAACAGCTACGAATTTTCGCGCCTGGAATATAACCGGAAAACACCGGAGAAGGGTTTCGTCATCAAAACGGAAAAACGCGCGAAATCGTCGCGAAAAGACTAATAGGAGAATTATGAGCGCAGTTCTTTCATTTCCGACCGAACAGCAGGAAGAAATCGTTTCCTACAACCCGGCGACCTGCGAAGAAATCGGCAGAGTTCCGCTCGCTTCCGCCGCCGAGGTTCAAACGGCGGTCGAAAAATCGCGCGCGGCTTTTCCCGCGTGGCGCGCGGCTTCGTTTAAAGAACGCGCCCGCGTCGTCATGAAAGCGCGCGAAATAATTCTGGCGGAAATGGAAGAAATCGCGCGCCTGATTTCCGACGAATCGGGAAAACCGTTTGCCGAAGCCATCTCGATGGAAATCGCGCCCGTTTTGGATTTAATGCAGTATTTCGCGCGCAACGCGGCGAAAATTCTCAAGCCGGAAAAAATCGACATCGGTCTTTACCGCGCGCTCGGTCGTTATTCGAAAATCGTTTATCAGCCTTTGGGCGTCGTCGGCATTATTCCGGCGTGGAATTATCCGTTTTCGATTCCGCTCGGCGAGACGGCGATGGCGCTGCTCGCCGGAAACACCGTAGTTTTGAAACCGAGCGAGCTGACGCCTTTCATCGGTTTGAAAATCGGCGAGATTTTTCAGAAAGCCGGCGCGCCCGAAAATATTGTGCAGGTTTTAACCGGCGACGGCAGAACCGGCGCGGCGCTCGTCGATGCGGGCGTCAATAAAATTATGTTTACGGG
>DATHBC010000366.1:0-1943 GCA_035296345.1 Pyrinomonadaceae bacterium
GTATTTGCGGCGGTCGTCCGATTATTACTGCCGCCCGGATTATTGGTCTGCGTGCAGGCGAAAACAAAAAGCGCCACCGTCGACGAAAGCAGCCCGATTTTCAAAAAATTCATAATTTCTCCCTGATAAAAATTTGATAACGACGAACGGAAAGTTTAACGTAAAGTAAAAAGCAAACGCAATTATTTTTTATAAAGTCGGAGTGTAGCGCCGGTTTATCGGGATTGCCGAGAATCAGTCGGGATAAGTACAAAAAAAATACCAGTCAACCATAATAACGCCAATCAACCGGCGTCACGTTTTACGAAACGCTTATGAACACGAAAAAAATCTTAATCGGCGGCGAATGGCGCGAGGCGAAAGAGAGTTTCGAAGTTAGAAATCCGTTTACGGGCGAGCCGGCAGCCGGAGTTTTTTCCGCAGACGCCACGGAAACGGAAGAAGCCGTCGCCGTCGCCGAAAGCGCGGCGCGGGAGATGCGAAATCTTTCGCGCTATGAAATCGCCGAAGGCTTGCGAAAAATCGCCGGCGGCATCGCCAAACGCCGAGAAGAATTCGCGCGCACCATCGCTGTCGAAGCCGCCAAGCCGATTGCGACGGCGCGCGGCGAAGTCGAGCGCGGCATCGCGACCTTTAACTGGGCGGCGGGCGAAGCCGAAAGGTTCACGGGCGAAGTCGTCCCCATCGACACTATTGCGACCGGAAAAGGCAGAATCGCTTACACCGAGAGAGTTCCGCGCGGCGTCATCTACGGCATCACGCCGTTTAATTTCCCGCTGAATCTGGTCGGTCACAAAGTCGCGCCCGCTCTCGCCGCAAAAAATGCGATTATCATTAAACCCAGCTCGAAAACGCCTCTGACCGCGCTGCTGCTCGGCGAGGTTTTTCTGGAAAGCAATCTGCCGAAAGCGGCGCTGCAAATCGTGCCGATGGACGTTAAATACATCGATACGGTTTTAAAAGACGAGCGCGTCGCGATGATAACTTTTACCGGCAGCGCGGCGGTCGGCTGGAAATTAAAGACGCGAGCCGAGAGAAAAATGGTGACGCTCGAACTCGGCGGCAACGCGCCCGTAATCGTCGACGATTCAGCCGACATCGAAAAATCTCTGGACAGAAACCTGATGGGCGCTTTCACGTACGCCGGGCAAACCTGCATCTCGGTGCAGCGCATTTACGTTCACGACCGGATATTTTCCGAATGGACGGAAAAATTCGTCGCGCGCGCCGGGAAACTGAAAACCGGGAATCCGCTCGACGAAACGACCGAATTGTCCGTCATGATTGACGAAGACGCGGCGAAAAAAGCCGAAACAATCCTCGACGAAGCCGCGCGGGGCGGGGCGGAATTTCTCTGCGGCGGCAGCCGCGACGGCGCAATGCTCGACGCGACGGTCGTCACGAAGACAAACGCGGAAATGCGCGTCGTCGCCGAAGAAATTTTCGCGCCCGTCGCCGTCATCGAAAAATTTTCGGATTTTCGCGAGGCGGTCGAAATGTCGAATCAAACGAAATACGGCTTGCAAGCCGGAGTTTTTACCGGAAGCGTCGCAAATTCGCAATTCGCCGCGCAAAATCTGGAATACGGCGGCGTGATAATCAACGACGTGCCGACCTTTCGCGTGGACAATATGCCCTACGGCGGCGTCAAACAATCCGGCTTCGGGCGTGAAGGCACGCGCTACGCAATGGAGGAAATGAGCGAAATTAAACTGGTCGTTTTTAATCAATAGCAAATAAGCAAAAATCCGTTTGTTAAAAAGTGCCAAACAAAATATTGCTTTTGTTTGGCATTATCATTTATTATTTAATTCGGTTCCTTTCCGGTTATTATTTTATTTCCCGTTCCCGGCTTCTCCAATCAAAACTTTTCGAGGCATCAAATGAAACCGACATCTGCAAAGCAAAGCCGATTTTCCTTTTTAAAAATTGCGCGAGTAATA
>DATHBC010000367.1:0-4987 GCA_035296345.1 Pyrinomonadaceae bacterium
TTATTTTCATGAAAAATTGAAATGTAACAAAGATTTAACATAAACTTAACAGAGAGTAATCCATTCATTACGGATTACAAAGGCAGTAAAATGAATATTTTCTGGCAGGAATTGACCGCCGGGATGCCGGACGGGCAGCAGTTGGCGCGTATTATTATTCGTTTGATAGCGGCGACCCTGCTGGGCGCGGCGATTGGGTTTCAGCGCGAGCGGGTCGGAAAACCGGCAGGACTCAGGACGCATATTCTGGTGACGCTCGGAACGACCGTTTTTGTCCTGGCTTGCTCCGGTTACGGGATGAGCTCCGACGGTTTGTCGCGCGTTATTCAGGGCATCGTGACGGGCATCGGATTTATCGGCGCGGGTTCGATTTTGAAACTAAACGAAGAGCGCGACATTCAAGGATTGACGACGGCGGCGGGCGTCTGGATGGCGTCGGCTATCGGCGTCGCGGTCGGCTTGGGCGCGCTCGGCTTGGCGATTCTCGGCACGATTCTGACGCTGGTTATTCTGACAATGGTCGGAAAAATCGAGTTTCAGATTAACAAACGAGAGATGAAAACGGACAAGCAGGCGGCGATTGAAAATAACCTCGAATAAAACAGCATAGATAAATGCGGAGCGCGAAAGGCGGAATTTGTCATTCCTCTTCGGCGTCTGTAGTCGCCCGCGCCGTCTCGAAAGACCGGCTCGTTCATTTTCAAGTTTCCGGGCGTTTTTCACATCCGCGAAACCGGTAATGTTAAAATAACTCTCAATGACGCGCTGGATAATGAATCTAATCACCTCGACGGGTTATACGGGCATCGTCTTTCTGATGTTTATCGAAAACGTCTTCCCGCCGATTCCCTCGGAATACATTATGCCGCTGGCGGGTTTTATGGTCGCCGAAGAAAAGCTCTCGCTCGCCGGAATTATCGCCGCCGGAACGCTCGGGTCGGTGCTCGGCGCGCTGCCGCTTTATTATTGCGGCAGAAAACTGGGCGCTGAAAGGCTGAAAGAATTTGCCGAAGGTCGCGGCAGGTGGCTGGCGCTCGCGCCCGGCGACATTGACCGCGCAAACGGATGGTTTGACCGGCACGGCGCAAAGACGGTTTTATTGTGTCGCCTCGTTCCCGGCATCCGCTCGCTCATCTCGATTCCGGCGGGCGTCAGCCGGATGAACTTGTTTTCGTTTTTGTTTTTCACGACCGTCGGCGCGGGCATCTGGACGAGCGTTTTAGCCTGCGCCGGTTACCTGCTCGGCAGCAATTTCCGCGAGGTCGAGGAATATTTAGACCCCGTTTCTCTCGTCGTTTTCGGCTCGATTATTCTTCTTTATCTCTGGCGCGTTTTCAGGAGAAAAAAGTGAAAAGGTGAAAAGGTGAAAAAGTGAAAAGGTGAAAAAGTGAAAAAGTTTTGTTGACGTCCGTTCAAGATGCTTTTTCACTTTTTCACTTTTTCACTCTTTCACTCTTTCACTCTTTCACTTTTTCACTTTTTCACTTTTTCACCTTCTATCTTCTATCAGCGGAACGGTTTGCTGTCCGCCGTCGCCGCCGGCAGGAACAGAGTTATTTTCCTTTATCGTAAAGCTGTTAATTTCCTTCGCGCCGATTTCGGCTAAATCCCTGCGCACCAGCAGGAACAAATCCACGCCGGGACGCAGCGGATATTCGCCGGCGAGCTTGTAATGCGCCGAATATTTCTCGACTACCTCGTCGTCCTGGTCGCCTTTTTTCGCCACAATCATTTCCGCCGTGTTGGCGTCGACGATGCGACCGTGATAATTGGCGCGCGTATAGCTGCGCGTGTACCAGGGCATCGACCAGTAATCGGGCGAGACGACCTCGATGGTCGCGTCTTTTCCCTTGCCGCTTTTTTCGGCGTAGTATTCGACCTGTCGCAAGAGGTCTAAAAATCCGCGCCGCGTGTGCGCGTAAACATACGGCACGGTGTCGTCGTCGTAACGGTTAAAATTTACGTCCCACGCCTGATAAGTCAGAATCCCGACCGAGGTCGCCAGCAGCAGCGCGGCGATGCCTTTCATGGCGCGGTCGCGCGAGGCAAACATCTCGTTGACGCCGTAACCGGCAATCAGACACATCGGTAAAATAAACGAAAGCGCCAGCCACGGCGTTTTATACGGAATAATCGTGTAAGCCAGAAAAAGCCCGAAAGCCCACAGCCCCGCGAACATCGCAAAACGATGCCGGGCTTTGACGAAAGCAATCAGAATGCCGACCGCCGACAGAAACAGAATCGGCGATTCAATCGTCCAGAGCCATCTGAGATAAGCCAGGTTGCCGTTCTGCGTGTGGTCGCCCGTTCCGGTTTTCGTCCAGAAAGCGTAAGCCTTGATTGCGCCCGCGACGCCTTCCGAATAAGTGAAAAACGACGAGAAAAACAAAACGCTGACGTAAACAAAAATAGTAATGACGGCGACAATCAAAAGCAGCAAATCAGCGCCGCCGCCCAGACGCTCGCGAAAAGTTTTCAGAGTCGGTTCAATAAATTTGGATGGAGCACTCAAATCATAACTCTTCCTGAAAGTGTCGAGCAGATATATAAGCTTAATAATAATAAAAGGCGCAACAAAAAGTATTAAATAAATAAGAGCGGAGATAAGCGAGGAATTACCAATGGAAAACTTTTCATTGACGTCTTCGGAAAAGTCTCTTATTTTGTCGGGAAATAAATAATAAATCAGTAACAATCCTAAACCCGTAAGAATTTCGGCTGTCAGGTATAATCCGGTTAATTTCTTTCCGGCTACCGCCGCTGAAGCTATTGCTTCTCGAATCCAGATGCAGGCGCAGGCAATCAGCACGGTTCCGAGCGTGATGAAAGCCGTCTCCTTGGTGGCGAAAAACAGCGCCGTCGAAGCCGACGCCAGCAGCAGATAAATGGCTCTGCCGCCGTTCCATTCCAAAAGCATCCGCATCACCAGAAAAACCAGAATCGCTTCGACCAGAAAAAATCCGGCGCGCAAAACCCAGACGGCGGTCTCGTTCTGCAGCCTGAATAAAGCGACGATGTTCAGCGCGGGCGGCAGAAAACATATCAGCAAAAGCAGCGCCATCCACGCCGTCGCCCAAATTCCGGGACGCCTGCCCTCGATAAAAAACAAAACGCCGACGACGATGCCGAAGCTGCAAAAAACGAAAAAGATTTCATGTATAAAATAGCGCGAAATGTAAACCATTCCCGGCGAGAGCGCGATACAAAGCGCCGCCGTCAGGCTCCCGACCGTGCCGAGATATTTTCTGAGAAAAAACGCGAGCGCGACCATCAAAACGCCGAAAACGCCGACGCTGGCGCGAATCGAGAAAGTTTCCAGACCGAGGACTTTCGTAAAAAACAAGGCGATGTAATACAGCGTCGGACCGTGATAATTGCTCGGGTCGTATTTGTAGATGCCCTCGCGGAAAAGCGTCGTCAGAAAAAAGCCGTTGACGCCCTCGTCGTGATGCAGCGGCTTTAAAAGCAAATCGTAAAACCGCAGAAAAACGGCGACCGCCGCGACGGCGAAACAGCCGGCGAGCCACAGCGGGTTTGCCCTTTGCCGGCTGTCCGTTACCCGTCGCTCTTTACTACTGTCGCCGTCTTCGGGGTCATAGATTCCTTCGTCGAAGTCGTCCGTCGTATGAATGTCTTCGGCGTCCGGCGTGCGAATTTTTTTTATCTTTCTTTTTTTATCTCTCTGCTTCATTTCACTTTATAAACTTTATACAAACCGATTTCGGCGATTTTCGGATATTTTTCAAAAAATGCTTCGTTGACCCGCGGCAGATTTCCCGTTTCTTCCGGGCTTATTAAAACATACTCGATATTGTGTTTTTTCAAAAAAACGTCAGCCAGCGCCGTGCCTTCGTAGATGCGTTTGACTTCGGATTCGCGCGGCTCGTATTCGATGCCGTAAGACGAAAGATGCCCGGAATATCGCATCAGGGAACGCCTGCCCGACAGAACGACCGCCGAATTATAAGTCGGCGCGTTTAAAAACAAAGCGTTCGGCGGCGTCTTTTGTTTGATTTGCTCGGCAATCGCCGCCGCGTCCCTGCTGAAAACCTGATAATTGACCTGCCCGGAAATCGCCCGCCAAACGTCCAGCGCGCCCGAAAAAGTCAGCGCAATCAAACACGCAGCCGCCGCGACTTTAAGCGCGATTCCCTTTTCCCAAGCCCACGCCAGAAGCCACGCGACCAGCGGCGCGCTCGCCGTAAACCAGTAAATCAAAACCTTGATATTGTCCCACTCCCACGGCGCGAGCTTGACCAGATTCGGAATCACGAAACACAGCGCGAACGGAACGTAAAATATCAAAAGGTTAGTCATCCTTTGCGCCTCGTCATTTAAAATTTGCCGGGCTTCCGTTTTTTCCTGCTCGCCGTCCTCTTCGTCCGGCGGCTGCGACCTGCGCGCCAGAAGCAGCAAAGCGGCAATCAGTAACGGTATAAACAGTCCGAGATTTTTCGCCCAAAAGACAAAATAATTTTCCTTGCCCGAAGACCAGCCGAAATGCCAGCCGACGAATTCGCTCAGGCGCGTCGCGCTGCCCGTCATCACCCAAATCAATTCGGGAACGGCGACGACCGAAACCGCCGCGCCGAAGACAAGCCATTCTTTCCACTTTTCCAGGCTGAAAAAGAACAAAACCGCGCAGACTAAAAATAAAACCGCCAGGCTGTGAACGTGAATCAGAGGCAAAGTTCCCGCCAGAAGTCCGACGAACAAAGTGGAAAAGTGAAAATGTGAAAATGTGAAAAAGCCGGTCTGAGCTTCGGACGCATCTTCCACTTTTTCACTTTTCCACTTTTTCACTTTTTCACTTGAAAACAGCTCCCACAGCTTCGTCAAAACAATCAGCGTTATCGGCAAGCCCAAAAGCAGGCTGCGCGGCGTGATAAACAGGACGACCAGCGCGTTGCCCCAGCGCAGGCTTTCGGGACGAATCGTATAATCCTTTTCCAGATTCCACAAAAATTCAAAAATCCCTCTGCCGTCC
>DATHBC010000368.1:0-1765 GCA_035296345.1 Pyrinomonadaceae bacterium
CTACCGGCTTTTACAAATCTGTTGCTGTCGGTCAATGAAATGAAACAAAGAGAATCTGAAATCAGCTATCGTATCTAGAAATCTAAAATGCGAAAGGGTGTTCGGGAATGATTTTCGGGCTGGAATCGCGCGGATGATTAACCTAATCTTCTTAGTGAAGCCAGCACTCGTTTGAACCTCACGCATTGGGCTAGATATTAGTTATTTCATCTATCACAATATTATATACTCAAAGGCGAAGTCAAGATTTTTATAGTTTTATCGCAGCTTTCCGATATGAAAAACGAACGCGGAAAAATATTAATCGCCGGCGCGGGACCAGCCGGCGCGAGCGCCGCGATTCGGCTGGCGCAAAACGGTTTTCCGGTGACGCTCGTCGAGCGCGAAAAATTTCCGCGCCGGAAGCTTTGCGGCGAATTCATCTCGCCGGAATGCCTGGCGCATTTCCGCGCGCTCGGCGTGGCTGAAGAAATGCTTTCCGCCGGCGGCGAGCGAATCTCGAAAACCGTTTTCTACGAACCGGAAGGAAAATCCGTCGCCGTGCCGAGCCAGTGGTTTTTTCAAGGCGGCGCGGGCGCTCTAAGCCTGAGCCGCGCCGAGATGGATTTTCTGCTTTTGGAAAAAGCGAAAGCGGCGGGCGTCGAAGTTCTGGAAGAAACTCAGGCGGTCGGCTTATTAACTGAAAATGAAATCGTCCGCGGCGTCAAAACCCGCGCGCAAAACGGCGGGATTAAAGAGATTTTCGCCGATTTGATTGTCGACGCGACCGGGCGCGCGCGGGTTTTGAGCAAATTGGCGGCAAAACAATTACGAATGACGAATGACGAATCACGAATTGAAAAAAGCGGGCAAGGGACGACGGACAAAGGACGAGGGACGAAACTTATCGGCTTTAAGACGCATTTGAAAAACGCGGAAATCGAAAGCGGCGTTTGCGAAATTTATTTTTTTCGCGGCGGTTACGGCGGCTTGAGCCGCGTCGAGAAAGGCTTTGCCAATCATTGTTTTCTGATTCAGGCGGAAATCGTCAGAAAATTCGGCGGCGACGCCGAAAAAATCGTCAGCGAGATTGTTTTTCAAAATCGCCGCGCGCGACTGATGATGAAAAACGCCGAGGCTGATTTCGAATGGCTGGCGGTGGCGGTGGACGGTTTCGGCGCGAAAGACCCGAATCCCGCGCCGCATCTTTTATCAATCGGCGACGCGGGCGCGTTTATCGACCCGTTTACCGGAAGCGGAATGCTGATGGCGCTGGAAGGCGGCGAAATTCTCGCCGAAAGCGTTGCGGAAAACGATTTTTCGCCTGAGAAAATCGCGGAAATTTATAAAGCGCGTCACGCCCGCAAATTTCGGAAAAGACTTTTCGTCTCGTCGCTTTTGCGGCGCGCCGCTTTTGCGCCGAGGCTCGCAAAATCCGTGATTTCCGTTTTGAGCCTGAGCGAAAAGGCGAGGGAAATCCTGGCGCAGGCGACACGCGCCCGCGCGCCCGGTTCATAAAAAAACCGAATATTTTCCCCGAGCCGAAGTGTTATGTCGTCAAAATGCGGTTTTTTGCTTGCTTTACGATGAAATTTACGTTACAAACCTTAAAGTCATCATTTCTAAGAAATTACTGGACAGCTTGAAAAACGACGCGTATCCCCAATCGGTTTTTGCATCGGGCTGACCGCAATTATAAAAATTCAGTCAAGGAGAAAGAAAGTAATGAGAGCGTTTTCTTTGCGATTTACGACCGTCGTCAACCGTCTTCTGACGCTGGCAGCGG
>DATHBC010000369.1:0-9147 GCA_035296345.1 Pyrinomonadaceae bacterium
GCGCGCGCCCGGCGCGGCTTTCGTGGATATGGCATATGTCCACGCCGCCGTCTACGACGCGGTAAACGCCATTGACAACCGCTATCAGCCTTACGCGGTGTCGCCGGCAAACGTTCCCGGCGGCGCTTCGCGGGAAGCGGCGGCGGCGGCGGCGGCTCATCACGTTTTGAAAACGCTTTTCCCGGCGCAGACGCCTTTTCTCGACTTACACTACGCGCAGTACGCGGACGCAATTCCGGCTGCCGCCGACGCGAAAATCAAAGGCGTCGAGGTCGGCAGGGAAGTCGCCGCGCGGTTTATGGCTTTGCGCGCGGGCGACGGGCGCGATGCCGCCGTGCCTTTCTGGCAAAGCTCCGGCGCGGGCGCGTGGCAGCCGACGCCGCCCGCTTACTCGCGGCTTCCCCTGACGCCGTGGATGGCTCAGATGCGCCCGTTTATGATGCAGAGCCCGTCGCAGTTTCGCGCCGACGGTCCGCCTTCGCTGGCGAGCAGTGAATGGGCGCGCGATTACAACGAAACCAGGCTTTACGGCGCGTTAAACAGCAGCGCCCGCACGCCCGCGCAAACCGAAACCGGACGTTTTTACGCCGAGCACGCCGGCGCGCAATACAATCGCGCCGCGCGCAATTTCGCCGCCGGACAGAATCTGAGCACGGCTGACGAGGCGCGGCTTTTCGCGATGCTTTATCTTTCGATGGCTGACGCGATGATTGCGAGCTGGGATTCCAAATATCACTTTGCTTACTGGCGACCGGTGACGGCGATTCGCGCCGGAGACACGGACGGCAACGCGCAGACCGAAGCCGACCCGAACTGGACGCCGCTCGTCGCCACGCCCGGACATCCCGAATACCCGGCGGCGCACGGCTGCCTGACCGCCGCTTTTGCCGAAGCCCTGCGCGCTTTTTACGGCACGAAAAAAGTTCGCATCACCTTGTCGAGCGCGGTGACGAACACGACGCGAACTTTCCGGAACACGGACGATTTGATTAAGGAAATCATCGACGCGCGTATTTTCGGCGGAATGCACTACCGGACTTCCGGCGTTCACGGAACGGTTATCGGCAAAAAAGTGGCGCGCTTGATGAGCAGCCGTTATTTTCAGCCGTTTTAAAAATAATCGGATTAATAAATTTACAGGACAGGAGAGAAAAAATGAGAAACAGTTTATTTATTTTATTGATAGCACTTGTCATGACGTTTTCCGCAGCCTGCGGTTTGAACAGGGACGCGGAAGTAAATTCGTTCGTCGCGGAAATGGACAAATTAACGGCGGAAATTGTGAGCGCGGTGGACGAGAAACCCGGAACGCCGGGCGTCGAACGGGCGCAAAAGCTGCTCGATGCCCGAAAAACCGAGCTGAAGGCGAATTTCGAGAAACTCAAAGACGTTCGCGGCTTTCAACTCAGCCGGGAAACGACCAAAAAATTCACCGACGCCGTCGCCGGAAATGTCGAATCGGTCAACAGCCTGCAAATCAAATACGTCGATAAAACCTCAGCGGACGAGAATTTCAGACAAAAACTGAACAAGCTTTCGTCTGACTTCAATTCAATTTTCGGGATTTAAAACTTAAAAAAAGGGAGAAAGCGTGATTCGCCTATTGTGTTCGCGCACGCTTTTCCCTTTTTCAAAAAGGAGAAAAGCAATGAAAAAAATAATCCGAAGAACAATATTTTCAGCGACGATTTTAACGACGCTCCTTTTAGCCGGAACGACGCTTGTCCCGGCGCAGCAGGCGGAGAATTCCAATCTTCAAAGCATACTAATGACGGAATTTACTTATCAGGGCAGGCTTACCGACAACAGCCTGCCAGCCGGCGGCAATTACGATTTCGAGTTTAAGCTGGTCGACGCGAACGGCTCGGTCGTCACGGCGGCGCAGCAGCGGCTGAACGTCGCCGTCGCGAACGGGATTTTCACCGTGCGGCTCGATTTCGGCTCCGTGCCTTTTACGAGCGGCAGCGGCAGATTTATCGAAATCGGCGTGCGCCCCGCAGGTTCGGCGGCATTCACGACTCTTTCGCCGCGCCAGCCGATTACTTCCGTGCCGTACGCCGTCAGCAGCGGCACGGCGGTCTTCGCGCAGGTTGCCGAGCAATCGAGCGATTCGGTCAAGCTCGGCGGAGTCGTCGCCGGGCAATACGTTTTAACGACCGACCCGCGCCTTTCCGACGAGCGCAGCCCGCTCGCCGGCAGCGGCAATTACATTCAAAACACGAGCATCGAACAGGTCGCCGATTTCGCGATTAACGGCACGGGCTCAGCCGGAATTTTGAAAGCCCACAACATCAACGCCGTGTTTCAATATTCGCTGAACGGCGGGAAATTTATCACCGCGCCGGGCGCGGGCAACACGTTTCTCGGCATCGGTTCGGGCTTCGGCTGGACGACGGGGACGAATAATTCGTTTTTCGGAAAAAACAGCGGGCAGTTTAACGAAACCGGCTCGGAAAACTCTTTTTTCGGAGCGAATTCCGGGATGAACAACTCGGTCGGAGCCGGAAACTCGTTTTTCGGAGCCGGTACGGGAACGAATAATTTAAACGGAAGCGATAACGCGTTTTTCGGCTACCAGTCCGGGTTTGCCAACAGCAGCGGCGGAGCGAATTCGTTTTTCGGCTCACTGTCGGGCGCTTCCAATTCGACCGGGGTTTTTAATTCCTTTTTCGGCACGGGCGCGGGTCGCTACGGCACGACCGCCAGCGAAAATTCGTTCTTCGGGGCGGCAGCGGGAAATAAGACCAACGCGAACGCCAATTCGTTTTTCGGCGCGGCATCGGGCGCAAGCAATACCACCGGAAGCCGGAACTCGCTTTTCGGCGCTTACTCCGGTTACAGCAACACGACCGGCGCGGGCAACTCGTTTTTCGGCGGCTCAGCCGGGCACGCCAACACGAGCGGAACGGATAACGTCTTTTTCGGCGTAAATTCCGGCATCGTCAACACGCTCGGCTCGAAAAACACATTTATCGGAGCTGCTTCCGGTTCGGCGAATACGACCGGAGAATCAAATATTTTTATCGGCAGCAGCGCCGGCGCGGGCAATGCGACCGGAAACGGGAATATTTACATCGGCAGATATACCTCAAACGCCAACCGCAACGGAAACAACACAATTTTTATCGGAAACGATATTACCTACGGCGCGGATTTGACCAACGCGGTCGCCATCGGCTCCGGCGCGAATGTTTTTACCGACAACACAATCGTTCTGGGCACGAACGCCGACAAGGTAATCGTTCGAGGATTGCTCGCCGTGCAGACGCTGGAAACCGGCGGAACGTTCAGCCTGTGCATGAAAGGCGGCAGCCTCGCCGGCTGCTCGTCATCCATCCGCTACAAAACCGGCGTGCAGGATTTTACCTCCGGTCTGGAAGTGATTCGCCGCCTGCGCCCGGTCGCTTTCAACTGGAAAGAAGACGGCGCGCGCGACCTCGGTTTTATCGCCGAAGAAGTTAACGCCGTCGAGCCTTTGATGACGACCACGAACGAAAAAGGCGAAGTCGAAGGCGTCAAATACGACCGCGTTTCGACCGCGCTCGTCAACGCCGTCAACGAGCAGCAAGCGCAAATCGAAGCGCAAAACGCGCAAATCCGGCAGCAGCAAACGGTTATCGAAAACCAGGGGCGTCACTTAAAACTTCAACAGCAGCAAATCGACGCCCTGAAAAAATTAGCTTGCGGTCAAAACCCGTCCGCCGAGTTGTGCCGGAGCAGCGAAAAGGAGTAGAAAAATGCGATTTAAAACGAAATTATCTGCACTATTACGCGCATTTTTCCGGTTGTTTATCTGTTCGTCGTGCTCGATTTGCGTTTTCGCCCAGACGAGCGCGCTCTACGATTTATCGCACGCGGTCGTCCCGGGCGGCGGCGAAAAAAGCTCAAGCGCGCTTTACAAAGCGGAAGGCACAATCGCGCAGCCCGTCGCCGGCGCGCTCTCGATTGGAACTTACGCCGCGACCGGCACGCAATATTCCGTGCACGGCGGCTTCTGGTTTTCGCAGGCGCTCGCGCCGACCGCCGCTTCGGTTTCGATTACGGGTCGGGTGAATAACCCGAAAGGCATCGCGGCGGGCGTCCGCATCGTTCTGACGGACGCGGCGACGGGCGTCGCCAGAACGGCGCTCACGAATCAGTTCGGCTATTACCGTTTCGAAGAGCTCGGAGTCGGGCGGGTTTACGTCCTGCAGCCCGAAAGCAAAAACCTTCAATTTACGCCTGCAAACCGCGCCTTCACGCTTCTGGAAGAAGCCGCGGACATAGATTTTACGGCGGTCGAGATTCGACCCTGAAGAAAAAGGAAAAAATATATGAGAAACAAAAATTTATTACGGGTATTTCGGCATTTATCTTTCGCACAAATACGAACTCGCAAAAATCCGGCGCTGGTCGGCGCGATATTCGTTTTGATGTTCGGCTTTTCATTAGCCGCAAAGGCGCAGGAGGACAGCGGCGAACCGGAACCGGTTTGCGGCAGCGTCGAGCGATTTAATCAAACCGGGCGCTGGCAGGATTTGCCCGGCTGCACGGGCGAGCGCGATTATGAAAATCCGGTTGCCGACGCAACGCTTCTGGGACGCGCCAAAGACGCCTTTAAAGATTTTTTCGAAGCGTGGGAAACGGGCGAAGTCGACCGGGCGGAATCACACGCGGGCGGCTGTCTCGGATATATGAACGGCGCGGACGCGGAATGGAATTCCAATCCGGCGCTCGTCAAAGCCAAACCCGCTTACGAGCGCATGAAAAAAACCGTGGAGCAATATCTGAAATGGAAGCCGCTCGTCGGAGATTTGTTTCAGGATTACGTCAAGACGATGACGTGGATTGACGAATCGGCGAAATCCGGCGATTTGGACGACGCCGAAACCGCCGTCAGGTTTGCCGGAGATTTACGGAAAACCATCGCCGAAGCGCAGCGGCAAAACGTGCCCGATAGTTTTCTGATTCCGGGCAGCGGCGAAATCAAGGCGGCGACCGTCGGCGAAATCAAAACGCGTCTTGCCGCCGTCACCAGGCAAGCCGACGGCTCGATGGAAAACGCCGTCGCCGTCGATAACGCCAAATGGGAGCCTTACACGAAATTTCTTTCGGGCGACCGCTTGAGATATTTCAACGAGACTTACCGCATCGGCACGAACGTTTACGGGCGCGGCGGGAAATATCTGGATAAGCCCGAACAGTTCGACGCCGCGCCCGTGATGTGCACGAGAACGAGCGGGCGGAGCGGCATTTATGAAACATGGAAAGCGACCTGTTACAGCTTTCAGGGCGACAAAAAGGTCGGCGGCGCGCGCGTTAAATCGGGCTACGGCTCAGCGCCGAATTCGGCATTCAATTAAAAATTAATTTTCTTGGCGTCCTTCGCGAAATTCTTTGCGCTCTTTGCGGTTAAACCTTTTGCAGAAGTTCAAACCGCAAAGGACGCAAAGGTTAACGCAAAGAACGCAAAGGCGCTATCTGATACTAATTAAATTCATAAAAAAGAGAGGAAAGAACAATGATTAAAAAATTTATATGCGGAATAAATCTGGCGATTTTTCTGGCAGGCTTGATTTTTACGGCGACGATTGCCGCTTCTGAGGCGACGGCGGCGACCGTTGATAAAACTTCGATTCACATCTGGGCGCGACGCCGGACGGGAACTTACGAGGAAATCGAAAAGCGCGGCTACGCCGTTTGGGGCTGGACGCCGCAGATGGATTTTCGCGTCAACGGTCCGATTTCCGAGGGCGGTCAGCTTACGGTCGAATTCGCCAAGCCGGACGGCAAAACGTGGCTTAAATTTAACTGCGAGACGGGCGCAGTCGGCGCAAATCAATGGTGGCAGGTCAGGGCTTGCGGTCAGGATTTGCCCGAAGAACAACTGGCTCGCGAAACAGGCTTGTACGATTTGAAAATCAGCTTAAAGGACGAGCTTGCCGGACGAGGCGAGACGCTTTTCACCGGCAAAGTGAAAGTCGGAAAATTCTTCGCGGGCGGCAATCAGACCAGTGAAAAAGAGCATTACGGCTATTATGTCGATTACGACTGGCGCCTGGCAATCGGTCAGGTTTACGCGCGCGAGCCGGAAGAAGGCTACGAGGACGAATACGCGCCTCTTGCCGTCTCGCTCTGGTTTCGCGGCGACGTGCAGGGCGAAGTTTCGGCGCATTTGTTTTATAAAGGCAGGGAAATTTCCAATACGAAAGACACGGCGAAGGGAACGTGGCTCGGCGAAACGCTGATTGCGACTTTCGACGATTCAAAATTCAACTGGAGACAGCAGAAATTTATTTTCACGAACGCCTTCGTCTATCTCAACTCGGACCCGGAAAACCACCCGAACGCTTTTCGCATGGACAAAAATCCCGGCGAATACGAAATTAAAGTTTTGCGTAAAGGCGCGCTCGCCCGCGTTTTGAAATTTACCGTGGGAGCGGACGGAAAAATCGCCGACAACGGCATCGCGCGGCAAAACTCGCTCGGCAATAAGAGAATGATTGTGCCCGTGCTGGTTTCAGGCGACGAGCAAGGCGCAAAACCGAACCCGGAAGCGTGGCGCACGGAAGCCTTTTTCAATAATCCGCTGAAAGGCTTTAATTAAACGGAAATTAACGGAAAGTGGAAAATGGAAAACGGAAAATGAAGAAGACGGAAGACTAAAGTCAGAAGGTTAGTAGATAAATTTCTACTGTCTTCCGTCTTCCGTCTTCCGTCTTCCTAATTTTCCATTTTCCGTTTTCCGTTTTCCATTGCCGCAAACTATTGCTGCAGCGTGACTAAAGTTTTATCACCTCCCTGTCCCCAGTGCTGCGTGCGGATTTCGTTTGCGGCGGATTGCAGGACAGACCAGCCGCCGACCTGATTATAGCCCGCCACGTCTTCTTTGCCGTCGCCGTCGTAATCGCCGGGCACGGGCACGCCTCGGTGACGTTCGAAAGGCACGTCGCGCAGACCGCCCGAAGATAAAATAAAATACCAGGAGTTGTCGGACGGGCGATTGATGACGATGTCGGCTTTGCCGTCGCCGTCGAAATCTCCCGCGAGCGGAATGTCGTTGCTGATGCCGAACTGCGCGGTAAACAGGCTGTTGTCCGAGCTGCGATGGATATACCAGCTCCGCATTCCGGGGCGAAACACGGCGTAATCGGCTCTGCCGTCGCCGTCATAATCGGCGGGAACCGTTTTGTCGCCGTCGATTCCCCATTTGAAAGCGCGAAGCTGATTGTTTGACGAATTTAATATATACCAGTAGCCGTTTGAGGGACGATAAACCGCGATGTCGGCGCGCGTGTCGCCGTCATAATCGGCAGCCACCGGCTTATCGCTCGAAAAACCGAATTGAACGGCGGTCAGGGAACCGGTCGCGCTGTTTTTAATGTACCAGTTGCCCGCGCGGAAAACCGCCAAATCGGTTTTGCGGTCGCCGTCGTAATCAGCCGGAATTAACTGGTCGCCCGCTAAACCCCATTGTTCGGCGCGGAAAGTGCCTGTCGCCGACTGCAGAACGTACCAGACGCCTTCAGCCGGTCGGAAAACGGCGTAATCGGTTTTGCCGTCGCCGTCGAAATCGTTTCTCGCGGCGCGCTCGACCGCTCGCTCGTCGGCGACGAAATTTACGTCCAGCCGCTCGGCGGCATGTTCGATTGTCAGGCTCGAAGGCGCGAGCGAAACGTTCGGCTGCGCGGCGGTAATCACATAACTCGCGCCGGTCTCCAGCCGCTCGAAGCGATAAAATCCGCCGGCGTCGGTCGTCGCGGCATATTGCCGTCCGGTTTGATTGTTGGTCGCCGAAAGGGAAACTCCGGCGGACGGCTGCCCGAACCGGCTCAGCACGCGCCCGCCCAAATCGGCGGTCGTCGAAGCTGAATTTTCAGCAGCCGCCGCGACGGGCAGCGAGCCGAAAAAAGCAAAAATTAAAGCGGCTGTGATGCTGAAGCGATTGATAAAATTGATAATTGCGTTCATTGAATTTTCTCCTCTTTTATTAGTAAAAAAATTGCCTTTAAAAGGCGCTTTCGTCTACTTGTGAAGAAAAGAGAAAAAACATCACGCTCGAATCGAAAAAAAAATTCGGAAAATTATCTGCGGCGCGAGTTGATGGAAAATTCCTGAATGTCCGTGCGGCTGCCGTTTTCGCCGGTGCCGCTCAGAATCAGCAGGTAATCTTCCGCGGCGAAAAGGCGCGCCGGAAGATTGAGCGTTACGCGTCCCGTCGTTTGTTTGAGATTTCCGCGCCAGACGATTTCGCCCGCGACGGTTTCCAGCCGCGCTTCGATTTGCCCGTATTTTTTAGCCGGTAAATTAAAGCTCAGACGCACCTGTTTCGCGCTGTGCGGCACGACTAGCTCGTTTCCGCCGCCGCCCGCGCGCGTCAGCCCGGTAATCAGCGCGAGCGTGACGATTTGCGGCTCTCTGACCGCCGGTGCGGTCGGCGTCGGCTTGGGCGAAGCCTCGTTTTCCGGCGCGCGCGTCGGCTGCGCGTTTGCGGTCGGAACCGGCGTCGGCGGGTTTTGATTGTTAAGCGTCGGCGTCGAAACAGGAGAGCCGTTCGTATTCGGCGTCGCCGAGACAATCGGCTGCGGCGTCGGGGTCGGCAAATACGCGATTTCGCCCGTTTCGTTTTGCCGCGTCGCCAGCCACAACCCGGCGAGCGCGACGACCGCGACGACAGCCGCGAGCGGAACCAATTGCCACGAACGGAAAAACGCCGCGATTGACTGCCAAACGCCCGGCGCATCTGAAATTTCCTTTTGAGCGGACGCAGCCGCGGGAGCATCGGCAATTCGCGTTTCCTTTTCGCGCTCGTTTTTGAGAAGCTCTGCGGCGCGCAGGCGCGCGCGGTTTTCCGGCAAGGCTAGATAATGATTTTCAAATTGCGCGCTTTCAGGCTCGGATAAATTTCCGCCGACGTATTCGTCAATCAAATCATTTTCCGCGTCTTCGATTTCTTCAAACAGCGCCGCGTCGCCGAGAAAAGCGTCCTCGATTTGCGCGCGCTCGTTTTCCGGCAAATCGCCGAGCAGATACCGCCTGATTGTTTCCGGCGTCGGTTTCCCAGTCATCAGCAAGCCTTTTTCGTCGTTCACATTATCTGGTGACGATTTTTCGTGTTTCATCACGCCAAAAAAAATTATTTCTTTTTGCTTCCGCCCGAACAGATTT
>DATHBC010000370.1:0-5458 GCA_035296345.1 Pyrinomonadaceae bacterium
AAGGAATGTGGGAGGACGCGCGCGAGCATATCGTGCCGCTGCCGGGCGATTCGCACGACGAGATGGTGATTGTCAAAGACATCTCGATTGCGTCGGTTTGCGAGCATCATCTCGCGCCGTTTGTAGGCAAATGTCACATCGCTTATATTCCGAAAGGCGGGCGCATCGTCGGGCTCTCGAAACTGGCGCGGCTGGCGGAAATTTTCGCGCGCCGCCTACAGGTGCAGGAACGCCTGACGCAGCAAATCGCGCAGACGCTTTACGACGAACTGAAACCGCTCGGCGTGATGGTCGTCATGGAAGCCGAACACACCTGCATGACCTTGCGCGGCGTGAAAAAGCCGGGCGCAAAGACGGTTACATCGAGCGTTCTCGGCGGATTTCGCACCGATGCGCGGACGCGCGCCGAAGCGATGAGCTTGATAAAAGGCTAATGAAGTAAAAAGGAAAAAGGAAAAAGGTAAGGGGAAAATTATGAGATTACGTACATTCTTTACGGTTTTTTCGCTTCTGTTATTCGGCGTTACCGTTTCGGCGCAGACGAAAGGTAAATACGCCAATCTTTTCAGCGAAGAAAAACTGAAATCGACCGTCAAATTTTTGTCCGACGACGCGTTTGAAGGTCGCGCGCCCGGCTCGCCCGGCGGCGAGCTGGCGGCGAAATACATCGCCAATCAACTGCAAATGCTCGGCATCAAGCCGGGCAATAACGGCTCTTATTTTCAACCCGTTTCGCTGGTTTCGGTCAAAGCCGACCCGAACACGACTTTGAACGTCGGCACGACCGCATACAAATTCGGCAGCGAATTCGTCGCCTTTACCGGCGCGCAGACCGAAAAAGTCAATCTTAACGCCGAGCTGGTTTTCGTCGGCTACGGCATCGACGCGCCCGAGCAGAAATGGAACGATTACAAGGGCAGCGCCGACGATTATCGCGGAAAAATTCTCGTGATAATGGTCAACGACCCGCCCGCGACGACCGGCGAGCCGAACCTTTTCGGCGGCAGGGCGCTGACGTATTACGGGCGCTGGACGTATAAATTCGAAGAAGCGGCGCGGCGCGGCGCGGCGGGCGTGCTTTTGATTCACACGACCGAATCGGCTGGCTACGGCTGGAACGTCGTCCAGACTTCAAACGGCTCGTGGCGCTTCGACGTCGCGCGCACGACCGGAGATAAAACGCCTTTTCTGCAAATGCGCTCGTGGATGACCGAAGATACGGCGCGAAAAATTTTTACGCAAGCCGGAAAAAATCTCGACGAGCTGCGCGAAAAAGCCAAATCCCGAGATTTTCAGCCCGTCAGGCTCGGCGTTTCGGCAAGTATTAATTTGAACAGCGAGCTGAAAAGGCTGGAATCGAACAACGTCGTCGGCTTTTGGGAAGGAAGCGACGCGCGTTTAAAGGACGAGTACGTGCTTTACACGGCGCATTGGGACCACCTCGGCGTCGGCATTCCGAACGCGAAAGGCGACACGATTTACAACGGCGCGCTCGACAACGCTTCGGGCATCGCGCAGGTTTTGGCGATAGCCGAAGCTTTTACGAAACTTCCCGCAAACGAGCAGCCGAAACGCTCGCAGGTTTTTCTTTTCACGACCGCCGAAGAGCAGGGACTTTTAGGCTCGGAATGGTACGCCTCGCACCCGATTTTTTCGCCTGAAAAAACGGCGGCGAACATCAACATCGACGGCGGAAATTTTTACGGTTTGACGATGGATTACGGCGCGCTCGGCGCTGAACGCTCGACGCTGCAAGCCATCGTCAACGACGTTTTGCAGTCGCGCGGAATGAAATTTTCGCCCGACGCGCGTCCCGAACAGGGCTCTTTTTTCCGTTCCGACCATTTTCCGCTGGCGAAAGTCGGCATTCCGGCTCTGAGCATCCGCAACGGCTCGGAATACGTCGGCAAACCGAAAGACTGGAGCGAAAAAGTTTTCGCCGAATTTAACCGCGAGCATTACCACCAGCCGTCGGACGAATTTCGCGACGACTGGCGTTTCGACGGAATGGTGCAGATGCTGGATATAAGTTTCGCCATCGGCATGCAGGCATCCAACGCGCCGACGCTGCCTCGATACAATCCGACCGACGAATTTTCTCGGGCGCAGCCTAATCGCAAGTAAAAGAGATTAGCCACGAAAGGACACGAAAAAAGCACGAAAGAAAGGAAAGAAATTTAGCCACGAATAACACGAATTAATTAATTGCTTTTTCATTCATATTATTCGCGTTATTCGTGGCTAAATTTTCTTAATTCTTTTTCGTGCTTTTTTCGTGTCCTTTCGTGGCTAATATTTTAAGCTGTAGTTTCCCGTTTCTTTTCAGCTACCGGAATTTCCGGGCGGGCTTCGATAAAGCGGACGGCGTGGTGCATTTCTTCGGCGTCGCCGGTAATCAGCCGGGCGCTGCGCTCGCGCGTGAAATACGCCCAAACCCATTCGGTCAGAACCGCCAGACGGTTACGAAAGCCGATTAAAAATATCACGTGCAGGAAAAGCCACATCAGCCACGCGATAAAGCCGGAAAACTTCCAGCCCTTAATTTCGGCAATCGCCTTGTTGCGCCCGATGGTCGCCATCGAGCCTTTATCCACGTATTTGAAATTGCGGCGCGGCTCGCCTTTTAAATCGCGCAGGATATTGCTCGCGGCATTATCAGCCATCTGCATCGCGGCGGGCGAAACGCCCGGCACGGGCGTGCCGTCTGCCTGTTTGACGGACGCCATATCGCCGATGACGAAAACGTTTTCGCAGCCGGGAATCGTCAAATCGGGATTGACGAAAACACGCCCGGCGCGGTCGGTTTCAACATCGAGTTTTTTGCCGAGCGGCGAGGCGGCGACGCCCGTCGCCCACAGCGCGACGCTGCATTCAAACCATTCCTCGTTGACCTTGATGCGTCCCGGCTCGATTGCCGAAACCATACTGTTTAAATGAACTTCGACGCCCAAATCTTCCAACTGCTCTTTGGCTTTCAGCGAAAGCACTTCGGCAAACGTCCCTAAAACGCGATTGCTGCCTTCAAAAAGCATCACGCGCGCTTTGGTCGTATCAATCAATTTGAAGTCTTTCGCCAGCGCCTGCCGCGCAATGCCCGCAATCGCGCCCGCCAGCTCGACGCCCGTCGGACCGCCGCCGACAACCGCGAAAATCAGCGGCTCGTGCGTTCCGTTTAAAAGCGCGTCGCGCTCGGCAAGCTCGAAGGCGAGCAGAACGCGGCGGCGAATCTCGACCGCGTCTTCCACGGTTTTCAAGCCGGGCGCTTCTTCTTCCCATTCGTCGTGACCGAAATACGAATGGCGCGCGCCCGCCGCGATAATCAGGTAATCGTAGGGAATCGACGAGCAGTCGTGCATTTTTACGAGCCGGTTTTTCTTGTCGAAATCCGCGGCTTCGCCCAGCACGACCTCGACGTTTTTGTATTTGTACAAAATGCGCCGAATCGGCGAGGCGATTTCGCCCGGAGAAAGCACGGCGGTCGCCACCTGATACAGCAGCGGCTGAAAAGTATGATGATTTTTGCGGTCAATCAGCGTCACTTCGACCGGCTTGCTGCCCAGCCGCTTTGCCGCCTGCAAGCCGCCGAAGCCGCCGCCGATAATCACGACACTCGGTTTTTTCGTTTCCCCGTTTTTCATTGCTGCTTTCTCCTTCTACCGAAACATCTTAACATTGTGTGAAACAATTCACAATATCTGTTTACGCTGCGGCGATAATAAAAAGTTGCAGTTTTTTTCGGGAAAATTCCGTCCGGTAGGAAACAAACAAAACGCCGCTGTTGGTCGAGAGCGGGCAAACGCCTTATAATTGAACTTTTTATTACACGAGATGAAAACTTTTTACATTACAACGCCGATTTATTACGCCAACAGCCTGCCGCACCTCGGTCATCTCTACACGACGATTGTCGCCGACGCCGTGGTAAAACACAAAAAGCAGCGCGGTTTCGATACGTATTTTCTGACCGGAACCGACGAGCACGGCGTCAACATCCAGCGCGTGGCGGAGAAAAACGGCAGAACGCCGAAAGAGCAGGTCGATTTTGTTTCGGGCGAATACAAAAAATTGTTTGCCCGGTTCGGTTTGGACAATTACGACATTTTTATGCGGACGACCGAGCCGTTTCATTACGAAGCGGTCACGAATCTGTGGGGCGAGATTGCCGCAAACAAAACGCCGAAAGGGAACGAGACGATTTACAAGGGCTTCTACGAAGCGTGGTTTTGCCCGAACTGCGCGGAGTTTAAAACCGAAAATGAATATGAGCTGCGCGACGGCGAAGACGTGCCGCGCTGTCTGATTCACGAGCGCCCGCTCGATAGAGTTTCCGAGGAAAGCTATTTTTTCCGGCTTTCCGATTACGCCGAAACACTTTTGCGGATTATCGAAGAAAATCCGCAGCGCCTGCGCCCGGAAGCCCGCAGAAACGAGGTCGTCGCCTTTATCAGGCAAGGCTTGCAGGATTTATCAATCAGCCGCGAGAAAAAATCCGTGAGTTGGGGCATTCCCGTTCCGGGCGACGAAAATCACGTGATGTATGTCTGGCTCGACGCGCTTTCGAATTACATCACGGCAATCGGCTACGGCAACGAGGAAAGAAAAGCCGCCGGCTTTGAAAAATACTGGCAGGACGCGACGCATCTGGTCGGCAAAGACATTCTCCGCTTTCACACGGTTTACTGGTGGTCTTTTCTGCTGGCGGCTGGCATAAAACTGCCCGGCACGGTTTACGCGCACGGAATGTGGCTCGACGCCGAAGGTCGCAAAATGGGCAAAACGCTCGGCAACGTCATCGACCCGGACATTTTGCACAAACATTTTTCGATAGATGCGGTCAGGTATTTCGTTTTGCGCGAGATGGTTTTCGGGCAGGACGGAAAATTCGGCTACGAAAATCTGATTGACCGCGCCAACGCCGATTTGGCGAGCGGGCTGGGAAATTTGTCGAGCCGCACGCTTTCGATGATTACGAAATACCGCGAAGGCGCAATTCCGGGCGCGAAAATCGGCGAGGAAAATTATATTTTCGCCAAACGCGCCGGTATCAGCCCGGACGAGCAGGACCTCGTTTCGGTGCTCGCTCACGCGCGCGACGAGTTTATCCGAAGGTTCGATAATTACGAGTTTCATCAGGCTTTAGAGATTGTCTGGACGGTGATTGCGCGCATCGACAAGATGATTTCCGACGCCAAGCCGTGGGAGCTGGTCAAGGACGAAAATCAGACCGAAACTTTGAACGCCGTTTTATATCGCGCGACCGAAACGCTGCGCTGGCTGTGCATTCTGCTTTATCCGATAATGCCGGAAGCGACCGCGAAAATCTACCGGCAAATCGGTTTGAGCGACGACGTTTCAACCTTGAACCCGGAAAATCTAAAATACGGAGAATTAAAAGCGGGAACAAATATCGGAGAAACCGAACCTGTTTTCCCGCGCATTGATAAAACAAAAGTTATGA
>DATHBC010000371.1:0-5110 GCA_035296345.1 Pyrinomonadaceae bacterium
ATGTAGTTCAAATTACCTTGTCGAAGGATGAAAATAAAGGCGCTTTAATTTGCCTGACCTTCAGACTATTTAACGGCTTCATAAAGGTTGATGCGTTTCTGAACGTCGCCCGGGATTGAATCGGATTTTAAGACGATAAGATTCGTCGTGTCAGATGCTTTGAAAGCCGGGTAGCGAGAGAGAATCAGGGCGGCTTCTCCGGCGACGAGCGGGGCTGCCATCGAAGTTCCGCTCCACGCGGCAAAAAGATTGCCCGGCACGGTCGAGACGACCCTCACGCCCGGCGCGCCGACCTGAACCCAATTTCCGTAAGTCGAAAAAGCGGCGCGGCGGTCGGATTGATTGGTTGCCGCAACTGCAAGCAAACCCTGCACGTTTTGCGTCGCCGCCGGGTATTCGGGAACAGCAGCGCCGCTGTTGCCTGCGGCGGCGATAACCACAACGCCGCGCCCGTCTTTAGCAAAACACGGACTGTTCTCCCCGCAAGTAATACCGGAAATAGTTTCGCTCAAAAGATTGCTCTGCCGGGGCATAGCAAGACTCATATTAATTACGCGCACGCTATCGTTCGTTGCCGGATTACCGTCCGGGTCAACCGTCGCGGCATAACGCAGAGCCAACGCTAAATTCCAGACGTTACCGATACCGTTTTCATTCGCGACGCGGACGGGTAAAATTTTCGCCTGCGGCGCGACTGCGGCGACCAGACCGGCAACGTGCGTGCCGTGCCCGTAACCGGGATTGACTACCGGCATTCCGACTTCACTCGGGTCGCTGTCATAATCCACAAAATCGAAACCATTAAGGAGCTGCGGAGTCAGGGCGAAGTGATTGCGGTCAACTCCCGTATCGAGAACGGCGACGATTACTCCCGCACCGGATGTAACGCGCTGCGCTTCCTCCAATTTTATCCTCTGGCGAAACCACAAACCGTTTCCGCTGATGCCTGCGCCAACCGTCCACGATTGCCCGACTGTCCAGGATTGCCCGACCGTCCAGGATTGCCCGACCGTCCAAAACTCTCCGGTATTTTCGGGCGCTTGCACCAGGTAATTCGGCTCGGCGTAAAGGATGCGCTCGCCTCCGTCCGCCAAAAGCTGCGAAATCATTTCTGCCGGCGAAGTCGTATCAAGAATTTTCAGGCGAAAAATCTTTTGCGAAGAAAACTGGTCAAGCGGCTGCTCCGACAAATGATACTGCTCGGAAACCGCCTGTAAGTCACTGGTATCTCTCAGTTTAACGATGATTTCACCCGGCACGTAGCCGCCGCTGCCGCCCTGCGCGTAGCCGGAACCCGGTAAAACTAAAACGACCGCTAAAATTGAAAAGCAGGTTAAGAGACAATTCAGGAAGATATTCGTTTGGGTCATACTTTCTCCTCGCAAAAACAAACTTTTGTTGCAGAAATAGACTCTAGGAGGCGGAATGTCGTGAACAGACGTTGGTAGACATACAGAGAGCGGCGACGCCAAAAAAATACAACTGATAGAAAAAAAATCAGAAAAAAAATCTCGAACGAGCGATTTCTCACCTTCCGATAAGAAAAAACGGCGACCAGAAAAACGGGTGCGGATGTTTTTTCAGAATTTCGCATTGCGCCTTGTGCAAAGCCGCGGCGGGCGATTTGCCGCGCCTGATTTCCTCATAAAAATGCCGCATCAATTGAACCGTCGTCGCGTCGTGGACATTCCATAAACTCAAAACGAGCGAGCTCGCTCCGGCTGAGAAAAATCCTCTCGCAAGACCCAGAAGCTCGTCGCCGGGGGCGACGTAATTGATGCCTGTGTCGCACGCGCTCAAAACGACTAAATCGGCGTTTAATTTCAGATTTTCGATTTCGCGCACGGTCAGCCAGCCGTCGGCTAATTTGAGCGAAGAAAAAAGCGGATTCTGCGCTCTGAATTTTCCGTGACAGGCGAGATGCAGAACGTCCGCGCCGGAAGCAAGTTTTTTTATTTCGTCGGATTTTGCCCGTTCGTCGAGCAGAATCGTCGAATTCGTAAAAAGCGCGGCGATTGTCTCGATTTCTTCATTGACCAGCGGAATCTGCTCGTCCGCAAAACCGACGAGCAGAAAATTTTCGAGCTGACGGGTCGGCTTTCGCAGACAGCTTTGCAAAATTGACGCGCTCGGCGCGTAAATCGTTTCACGGTCTTCGATGACGTAGCCCAAACCGTCGTAAAGCGCGTGAAACGGAACGTAATGCAGAGCCCGGTGCGGCACGATTGCCAGGCGGCGCAGCCCTATCGCGGTTTCCAACGGGCGCAGCAATAAATCGTAAAATTCCTGTAAAACCCGGCGCGTTCGTAAAGTCAGCTCGTAAAAATGCGGCGCGACAAGCTGTGAGTTACTGCGTAAAGCGTCAAGTTGAAAATTAAGCCGCGCCAAAAGCGCGGTAACGTCTTCAGCCCGGCACAACGGCGAAAAAACGCGCACCGACGCATCCGAAACGACGAACGCCGAAAAAACTCCGTCGATTTCGACAAACTCGACCAGAACCGTTTCGCCGCCGAGATTTTTTTGCAGCTCGGCGAGATTGAACGCCTGATTTCCCGCTTCGAATTTTTGCGGCTCGCGCAAATTTATCTGGCGCGTCAGCTCGTCGATAGTATTTTCGCGCTCGCGGGCGGCTTCCTGTAGTTTCTGCACGGTCGCGAGCGTGCGGTTGGCGTTTTCGCGCGTCGGCAGATTGATTTGGTTGTAAAGCCAGTTTAATTCTTCGCGCAAATCGGTGATTTTTCGGCGCAAATCCAGATTGTTACCGTTGGCTGCAGCGCCGTTTCCGTTGTGCCGCATCATTTCGAGCAGCGTCCGCGAACGCGATTTTTCGATAATTTCAAAAGCCTCGCCGACCCGTTTTTCATCGTTCAGACAAATTTTCACGAGTTCGTGATACGGCGTCAGCTTATCGCCGAAAAAAGCGGTGCGAATATCCTCGGACGGCAGCGGCGCGCGCAGATTTTCGATTAGCGAGACGGCGCTTTTAAAATAATTTTCAGCCGTTTTTAAATCGGACGCGGTTTTCGCCAGCAGCCCGAGCGAGGTCAGACAACGCACGACGAGCAGGGGAATCTGGTTTGTTTCCGCGTATCGCAGTGTTTCTTCCAGAAGCTTTTGCGCATCCGACAGATTGCCGAGCGCCCGCCACGATTCGGCGCGGAGATAATCCGCCCAGGCGAATGCGCCTTTTATTCCGGCTTGCGAAAACGGCACTTCGCTTTGCCCGAGCATTTTGATGGTTTCTTCAAATTTCCCCTCGGCGAATAAAAACTGCGCTTCGTTGAGCAGCACAATCGCTTCGCCGACCTTGCTGCCCGTCTCCTTAAAGGTCTGCTGCGCCGCTTTCAGGAGAGAATACGACTTTCCCGCCTTTCCGGGAACAAATAGAACGCGGGCGAAATTAATCAGCGCGCGCGCGTGTTCAAACGGCATTCCGATTTCGGAGAACATCGGAATCACCCGCTTATAAATTGCGGCGGCTTCGCTGTGCAGATTCAGTTCCAGATACGCGTCCGCCATTTCGAGCTCGGCGACTGCCGATTGATGCGGCATTCCGAGTTCGGCATAGCTCGAGCGCGCCTTTTCCAGAAATTCCAGAGCGCGGTCATAGCGACCTTGAAAAAGCGAAAAATAACCGATGTTCGATTCGATTTCAGCCTTTGTGACCATCAATTCGGTCTGCGCGGCGAATCGCAGAGCTTCTTCGTAAAATTTTTCGGCTTCGCGGAATTGGCAGCGGTGCGAAAGAACGTAGGCGAGCGAGTTGGTAATCTGCGCCAGCGTTTTGAAATCCTTGAGCGAAACGAATCGTTCGCGCGCGAGCCGCAAAAATCGCTCGGCTTTGTCGTATTCGTCGCGGCGTTGATAGATATTGCCGAGATTCGTTTCGATGCGTCCGGCGGAGGCGTAATCCTGGCAGTCGAGAAAATCCTGCCGCGCCCGCAGCCCGCATTCGACCGCTTCCTCGAAACGACCGAGCATCGCCAGCGGGTAAAGTTTCCCGACCTGCGTCGAAGCGGCGTTGTGTTTTTGATTCAGACTTAGAAATTTTGCCTGCGCGTCGTCAAAACGGGCAACGGCGCGGCGCAGATGTCCGTTAATCATCTGCGACAGTCCATCAGTCCAATCAGCCAGCGCGCTGATTTCCAGCTCCGGATTGTTTTCAGCCAGAGATGCAAGCAATTGCGCCGCGCGGACGGCGCGGCGCGGATTGCTCGTCCACGAATCGAGACAAACGTCCTTCAGACGCCGGGCAAGTTTCGTTTTGCCCGAAGCGGGATTTTTCCGCGTCAAATTTTCGCCTTCGAACTCTTGGGGGGAATTCACCATTAGAATCTCAAATTCATCCGGCATCTCTGGTCGGAAAGGCTTTTTCAAGCCTTTTCACGCGATAACCAGCTCGGGAATTTCGACCTCGCAGCTTTCCGAATAAAGCCGCAGCCGGTAATTCCCGCCCGGAACCGACGGCAGAGTAAAATGGCTCTGAGAATCAAATTCCGCTGCCGGATTGATTTCTCCCTGTAATTCTACCTTACCGGCGAAAATTTCGCCGAGCATTTGACCGGAAATCGTCCAGCTATCCGCTGCCGCCGCGCGCGTGATGCGTAAATCGAGCGTTCCATTTCCGACAGCAAACAGCAACTGGCGCGAATCAGACGCGACCGCCGAGCGAAAACCGAAATTCATCGCCATCATCTGCGCGCTGTCGAAGCGCAGCACGGCGCGTAGTTTTTGCGTCGCGGTTTGCGTATTTTCCGGTTTCGTTCGCCGTTCCTCAAAAGCGCGCAGCACGGCTGTGAAGGCGGATTGGGGAACTTCTTCGGTTGCGTCCTGTCTCATTATCTCGATAAACGAGGCAACACGAGCCACTTTCAGCTCGCATTGCGGGCAGGCTTCAGTATGTAATCCCGTTTCCGCACCGGGCAAAGCGTCCAATGCGAAATCGACGATTGTTTCGAATGACAAATGGGGCGAGTTTATTTCCATTCTACAATCTCTCTTTATATTTAATTTCTAACTTACAGAGAGTTCTAAACCGAAAAAAATACATCTTCGGAAATAAATCTTGGAATTATATTAAACCGAAAAGCCGGCGGGAGACTTGAAATTT
>DATHBC010000372.1:0-4269 GCA_035296345.1 Pyrinomonadaceae bacterium
CTTTTGACCGCGGAAGCAAGTCGTTTTTTATCAACTTTTCGTTTCGATTGCGCAAGCGATGTGAAAACCAGCGCCGGAATCAACATCGTCGACAATGAAACTTTAAATTTTAACGACTTCATAATTTTCCTCAAACCGTCGGTTTGTCGCTCATCGTAAACGTCAATTTCCCGCCGTTCATAATTTCCGCGTGCGTGATGTAATGGCGATTGAGCGGCTTGCCGTTAAGCGCAACCTTTTCGACATAAACGTTTTTATCGCTTTGATTCGTCGCCTCGATTGTTAAGGTTTTGCCGTTTTCGAGCTTTAAAACGGCAGTTTTGATTGCCGGGCTGCCCAGAGAATAGCGGTCGGAACCGGGCGCGACCGGGTAAAAGCCCAGAGTTGAAAAGAGAAACCACGCCGACATCTGACCGCAATCGTCGTTGCCGCCCAAGCCGTCGGGCGTCGGGCGATATTGATTTTTCAAAATCATCCGCACTTTTTCCTGCGTCTTCTCGGGCGCGTCCGCCCAGTTGTAAAGATACGCGACGTGATGCGAAGGCTCGTTGCCGTGGACGTAATTGCCTATAATTCCTTCGCGCGTGATGTCTTCGGTTTCGGCGAAAAACTCGTCGGGCAGATTCATCTAGAAAAGCTCGTCCAGATGCGCGGCGAATTTCGTTTTGCCGCCCATCATTTCAATCATTTTTTCGGGATTGTGCGGAACGTAGAGACTGTAATTCCACGCGTTTCCTTCGATAAAACCCTGGTCGTGCGTTTGCAGCGCGTCGAATTTCTCGCGAAACCGCCCGTCGCTCAGTTTCGGGCGCATAAAGCCGGTTTTTGCGTCGTAAACGTTTTTCCAGTTTTCCGAACGCCGGGAAAACTCCGCGTAAATGTCCGTTCGATTCAGCTTTTTCGCCATCTGCGCGATACACCAATCGTCGTAGGCGTATTCCAGAGTTTTGGAAACCGACGAAGAATTTTTGTCTTCCGGCACGTAGCCGAGCGACATATAAAATTCCAGCCCGTCGTAATATTTCGTCCGCGCCGTCTGCACCGAAGCGTCCAGAGCCTTCTGCGCGTCGATGCCCTGAAGGTTGCCCTTGACGACCGCGTCGGCAATGACGGAAACCGAATGATAGCCGATCATGCACCAGTTTTCGTTGGCGTAATGCGACCAGACGGGCAGCATTTTATGCACGCTCTGGTCGTAGTGCGCCATCATCGAGCGAATCATTTCCCGATTGCGTTTCGGCTGCACGACGTTAAAAAACGGGTGCAGCGCGCGATATGTGTCCCACAGCGAAAAAGTCGTGTAATTGGTAAATCCGTTTGCCGTGTGAACGTTCTGGTCGAGCCCTTTATATTTTCCGTCGGCGTCCATGTAAACGGTCGGCGACAAAAAGGTGTGATAAAGCGCGGTGTAAAAATTAATCAAATCGCCTTCGCCGTCGGCGGTCACGGCGATTCTGCCGAGTTCTTTATTCCACGAATCCTGCCCGGCTTTTTTGACCTTTTCAAAATTCCAGCCGGGCGTCTCGCTTCGCAGATTGTTCATCGCGCCCGCGGTCGAAACCGGCGAGAGCGCGAATTTGACCTGAATTTTCTCATCCTTCGAGGTTTTGAAATCGAAATGTGCGCGAATCTGTTTGCCCGCCGCTTCAGGGAAATTTCTGGTCTGGTCGAACTTGCGCCAGAAGCCTTTGTAATCCTGTTTCTCGTAATTTTTGAAGCCGTAACCGCTAAAAGGCTTGGAAAACTCCATCGCGAAATAAACGGTTCTGGTTCGCGCCCAGCCGTTTGTTTGCCGGTAGCCGACGATGGTTCGGTCGTTTTCCACGCGCGCGAAAGTCCAGACGTTTTTGTCTTCGTAATTATAAATTCCGTGCATTAAATCCAGGATGATGTGCGCGTTGTCGGAGGCGGGAAAAGTGTATTGATGAAAGCCGACGCGCGTCGTGGTCGTCATTTCGGCGGTAATATCGTCGTCGTCCAGTTTGACGCGGTAATAATTCGGCTCGGCGATTTCGTTTCGATGGGAAAAAGCCGACCGAAAGCCGCTTTTCGGATTGTCTTTCGCGCCCGGCTCAAGCTGAAGCGCGCCGACGGTCGGCATAATCAGAAAATCGCCCAAATCCGAATGTCCCGTGCCGCTGAAATGAGTGTGCGAAAAACCGACAATCGAACGGTCGTCGTATTGATAACCGGCGCAGTATTTGTAGGCGTCCCTGTTATATTTTCCGCCGATGTTATGCGGCTGCTGGTCGGTATCGGGCGAAAGCTGAACCGAGCCGAACGGCACGGTCGCGCCGGGAAAAGTGTGTCCCATTTTCTGCGTGCCGACGAGCGGATTGACGTATCGAATATAATTGCCGGGTTCCTGCGCCATCAGATTGATTTGCAAAAACAACAAAACGAAGCCCGTGATTAGTTTTTTCATGCTCGATTTCCAAAAGGATTCGGTAATTTGTAATTTTTGATGATATAGCCTTTTTTTAATTAATGAAACTTTTGCCGAAGTTCGGCAAAATCCGTTTTCGGATAATAGCGATTGGGCTTTTCTGTTTTGCCGGCGCTTTCCTGTTAAAATATCATTCAGATACAAATTCACCGGACAAGGAGTTTTCTTTCTATGCCCGACTGCAAATATTACGGCGGCATCACCAGAGAAGAGCTGAATCAACTGCGCAAGGATTTGGCGAATGAAGGCGTAGTCGTTCCCGAAGGCGACGACGTCGAATTTAAAGGGCTTTTCGGAGTCTATCTGAGCGCGACTTATGACGAGAGCAAGGAAACCCTGAAAATCTGCATTACCAAAAAGCCTTTCTTCGTTCCCGAATCGGAAGTGTGGAAAATCATTGATGCCGGAACAGCCCCTTACGCCGGGTGAAAGAGTGAAAAGGTGAAAAAGTGAAAGTGTGAAAAAGCGAGTTGAGCCAAAATTCAACAAGACTTTTTCACTTTTTCACTTTTTCACTCTTTCACTTTTATTCACTTTTTCACTTTTTTTATTCGAGAAAATCGGCGTCCATCTCGCGCGGTTCGAGCCTGTTGCGCATGACGATGCGCGCGCAGCCGTTCCAGCGCAGGATGGCGTCGTCGTTTTTCGGCGGGCGGATGGCTTCGGCTTTTTCGAACCAGTTCATCGCCTGCCGGAAAAATTCGTAGGCGGTCGAATCCGAGCCGGGCGAGCCTTTGCTTAAGCTGGCTTTGGCGCGCCGCTCGTAGATGATTCCGGTGTAATAGGCGCGCTCATAATCGTCGCGAATCTGCGAGAGGTAATCCTGAATCTGCGCGTCGCCGATAGCGTAATCACGGAAAAAGCGGTCGCTCATCGCCAGCACGAGCGTGACCAGCGCGTCCTGATTATCCGGCTCGACGCGCAGGATGTCGAGACAGATGCTTTCGGCTGCGCCCGGTTCGTTGAGCAGGCGATAATGCTTCGCTTTTTCGAGCGCCGATGCGACGGCTTCCTCGTGTATGGGTTTTAACTCAAACATAATTGCTCCAGATTCGTCGCCGGCTGAAAGCGACCGCTAGCTATGCCGTGCATCCGCAAAAATCTATCGCTATTTCTTTTTCCCGGGTCGAAAAATCCGCACCAGCTTTTTAATGGGGTCGTAAAATTCGTCGACCACGCGCTCTTTCAGCGGAATAATCGCGTTGTCGGTTATCGTGATATGTTCGGGGCAAACCTTCGTGCAGCATTTGGTGATGTTGCAGTAGCCGATATTCGCCTCGTCCTTTAAATCTTCCAGACGGTTTTCCGTATCGAGCGGGTGCATCTCCAGCGCGGCGGCGTAAACCAGAAAACGCGGACCGATAAATTCTTCGTGCTTGTGATGGTCGCGCAAAACGTGGCAGACGTCCTGGCACAGGTAACACTCGATGCACTTGCGAAATTCCTGTATGCGGTCGACGTCGCCCTGCGACATCCGCCACGTTCCGTCCGGCGCGTCGGGCGCGCGCGGCTTGAATTTTTTGATTCGCTTTTTGACCTCGTAATTCCACGAAACGTCCGTCACCAAATCTTTTTTCAGCGGAAACGCCCGCATCGGCTCGACGGTTATCGGATTGTCGAGCGGCAGAGTGTTCATCCGCGTCATGCACATCAGCTTCGGCATCCCGTTAATTTCCGCCGAGCACGAGCCGCATTTGCCTGCCTTGCAGTTCCAGCGGCAGGCTAAATCGCCGGCTTGCTCGCCCTGAATTTGCAGAACGGCGTCGAGCACGACCATGCCCTCGGAGATTTCCGTTTCATACGATTTCAACTCTCCGTTGTCT
>DATHBC010000373.1:0-4397 GCA_035296345.1 Pyrinomonadaceae bacterium
GCCGGTTCGATGCTCATCCATTTATCGCCCTGCTCGAAAGCGACTTTTTCGCGAACCTCGAAAAACCGGCGCGGCGCGGGCTGCGGCGCGATTCCGGCGCGCTCAATCAACTCGACGAAATTTTCGCTCGAACCGTCCATAATCGGAATTTCCATATTGTCCAGCTCGATAAAACAATTATCCACGCCGCAGCCGCGCAGCGCCGACAAAAGATGCTCGCAGGTGGAAAGCACGACGCCTTTGCGCAAAAGCGTCGTCGCATAGCTGCACAGAGAGACGTATTCGACCGAAGCCGGAATCTCGAAATTATCCAAATCCGTGCGGACGAAAATATAACCCGTATTTTCCGGCGCGGGTTTCAGCGTCAGATTAACCTCGACGCCCGTGTGCAAGCCCGTGCCGCCGGTCGTCACGGATTGCGCGAGAGTGGTTTGCATTTGTTGCATAAGCAGCAAAATAAAAGCAACGCGTGTGCCAGTTCATCGAACGCGGCAAATGCTTTGAAATTCGCCCGTTACCGGCTGCGGTCTGTTGTTTTTTCGCCACAGCCGGCTTGAAATTTGTGGCTGAATTTACTATTCGCGATTTAAGATTTACAATTTACACATAGAATTATGGCAATCGAAACCGCAGGTCAGAAGCCTGCTAAAGAAACAAAAATTAAAATAGAAAATCAGGCGAGCATCGAGCTGCCGAAAGACGCCGAAGAGACGATTAACAAAGTCCTGCGCAGCCTGCCGGCGGAACACCTGCGCGGGCTGGAAAAAGTCCGCATCGTCGATTTCGTCCAGCATCCGCAACTGAAAAATACGCCCGTTCCGACCGGCGATTTGCCGGGCTTGTATCACCCGCGAGCGGCGACGAAAGGCGCTTTTCTGGAAATTTCGGCGGGCGCGCTGTTGCAGCCGACCGAAAATTTCACCAAACGCTGGATGGCGAAATCGGCTTTTAAGAGCAATCTCGCCGGGCTGCTTTTCTCGCTTGTCGGTCAGCATTATTTTCTGACTTTGCGCCATTCGGTGAAAAGAACCAACATCGAGCCGCAGGTCAGGCAATACGCGGAAAAAAATCTGAAAGCGTGGAGCGAGCGGCAGAATCAGAACAGCCGCCGCGCGAAGCTTTTCAAACCGCTGCGCCCGTACATCGAACGCTGGGCGAAATGGCTGAACAAAAAAGCTGCCGCCGCGCAGAAAAAAACTTAACGCGGCGCGCCCGGTTTCCGTCCGAAAATTTTCTCGCTCCGGCTGGCATTTAAAGCGGTATCGGCGTTATTTAAGATGAAAGAAGCAGAAGCCTCACAAACGACCGTCGGCGAAAAAATCGAAGAGACGGTCAAAGCGGCGGAAGAAGTCATCCGTCATCCTTACGTTAAAAAGCTCGCGCGTTTCGGTTTTTACACGAAGGGCTTTATTTTTATCGTCATCGGCATTCTCGCCGTGATGGTGGCGACCGGGCAGCGGGGCGGCGAGCTAGCCGACCCTTCGGGCGCGCTGGAAACGATTGCGCGGGCGAGCTTCGGCAAATGGGTTTTGATAATTTTTATCGTCGGCGCTGTCGGTCACGGGCTTTGGAACGTTTTGCGCGGCGCGGTCGATGTCGACAACGCGGGCGGCGGCTGGCAGGGAATTATAAAAAGAAGCGTGGCGGTCATCGTCGGCGTTTTTTATCTCGGCTTGGCTTACACGGCTTGGCAACTGCTTATAGCGGAACAGATTAACGACCGCAACGGCGAGATTCCGCGCACGTTTGCGACCCTGCTGCTGGCTTTGCCGCTCGGCGCGTCGTTTATGTTTCTTATCGGTCTGTTTATTGTCGGCGCGGGCGTTCACGAGTGTTACAGCGGCGTGACGGGGAAATATAAAGAAAATTTAAAGCTGTTTTCCGCCGCCGCCGGGCAAAAGCGAATCATTACCGCGCTCGGCGTTTTGAGCTTTCTGGCGCGGGCTTTGCTGCTCGCTCTGGTCGGATATTTTTTTATGTCGGCGGCGATAAGTCACGACCCGAACGAAGCTGCCGGGCTGGACGGCGCGCTGGCTGCCCTGGCGCAGACTTATTACGGGAAAACGCTTTTATTTATTACCGCAATCGGTCTGGTTTGTCACGGCGTTTTGTCGCTGTATGAAGCCAGGTATCGCCGCATCTGCTGAAAAAGAAGGATGAATTACTGGCTGGTCAAACAGGAGCCCGAAAAATATTCTTTTGACGATTTATTGAAAGAAGGCAAAACCGTCTGGACGGGCGTGCGGAATTTTCAGGCGCGAAATAATTTGCGCGAAATGAAAACCGGCGATAAAGTTCTTTTTTATCATTCGGTTTCGGACAAAGCGGTCGTCGGCGCGGCGCGGGTCACGCGCGAGGAATTTCCCGACCCGACCGACGAAAAATGGATTGCGGTCGAAATAGAGCCGGTTGATAAATTTGCCAAGCCCGTGACGCTGGACGAAATCAAAGCCGAAAAATCGCTGGAAAACATCGCTTTGATAAAACAATCGCGTCTTTCGGTAATGCCTTTGACGCCGGACGAATACGAGACGATTCTGAAATTATCACGATAAGTATGGACGATTTAGAAGCGATAAAAGCCAACGCCGTGCTGGTTCTGAAAACATTCGGGCAGCAGAATCTGGCTTACGACGAAGAATCGGTCGCGTGGCTCGACGGCTATATCGAGCGCAACCGTCTAAATTGGGACGCACAAACCGGAGAAAAACTGGCTAATATTCTCGGCTCATTTCTCGGCGAATGCATTCGTCTGAATTTCGGCGGCGAGTGGCAGATGACCGAATACGGTCTGGGCATCGCTTTTTCAGACGGAAACGTGACGTTTCCGTTCACCAAAATCAGGAAACAGATTCGGAACGGCAGCGAAGATTCCATCGCGGATTTTTACAAATCGATTCCAATTCTATTCAAAAACTAAAATTATGCTAAAAGAAGCCGTTGCTTATTACAATCAACTTCTGGAAGATTACGATTTGCGCCAGCAGTCGCGCCAGGCTCTGGACACGGGGCTGGAAAGAAATCGTCTGATTTTCGGCGGTCGCCGCCTTTCGCCGTATCTGCGCCCGCATTTTGTGACCGAAGCGGACTGGGCACGCGTGGTCGGCATTTGCGAAACGGTCTGGAGCGCGCTGCAAAAGGTGAAAGACGCGGCGGTCGAATCCGAAGAAATACTGGACGAGCTGGGCATCACCGAAATCGAGCGCGAGCTGGTCGCCATCGACCCGAAATACCGGCAGGTTTCGCCGACGGCGCGGCTCGATTCTTTTCTGACCGACAGCGCATATTCCTACGTCGAGCTGAACGGCGAAAGCCCGGCGGGCATCGCTTACGCCGATTCGGCGAGCGAGATTTTTATGAATTTGCCGGTAATGCGCAAATTCCTCGAAAGATACGACGTGCGCGCTTTTGAAGGTCGCCCGAAAATGCTGCGGGTTTTGCTGGCGGCTTACGAGGAATTTCTCGGTCGCAAGCCGGAAAAAAATCCGGTGATCGCGATTGTCGATTTAAAGGATTTGCCGACGCAGAAAGAATTCGAGCTGTTCAAGGATTATTTTGAATCGGAGGGCTGCACGTCCCTGATTTGCGCGCCGCAGGAACTGGAATTTTCCGGCGGCAGGCTGATTTACAAAGGCGTGGAAATCGACATCGTTTACAAACGCCTGCTGGTCAACGAATATCTGCCGATAATGGACGAATTTCCCGCGCTGCTCCAGGCTTATCGCGCCGGGGCGATTTGTATGGTCAACAGCTTTCGCTCGAAGCTCGTGCACAAAAAAGCGATTTTTGCAGTTTTGACGAATGAAAGATACGCCGGATTGTTTAACGAAGCCGAGTTAAAAGCAATTCACGCACACATTCCGTGGACGCGAAAATTCCGCGAGGAAAAAACCGTCAATCAGGGCGAGGAAATCGATCTGGTCGAGTGGACGCGCGCCAATTCGAGCAAGCTGGTTTTAAAACCGAACGACGATTACGGCGGTCACGGCATTTACATCGGCTGGAACTCGGACGCGAGTCAATGGGAGGCGGCGATTCAGGCGGCGCTCGCCGACGGCGATTATCTGGTGCAGGAGCGCGTGCAGACGTCGAAGGAAATTTTCCCATATGTCGATGAAAGCGGGCAGATTAAGATGGAAGAGCAGCTCGTCGACCTCGACCCGCTTTTGTTTGACGGCAAAGTCGGCTCGGCTTTCACGCGCCTTTCTTCGAGCGAGCTGGCAAACGTTTCCTCGGGCGGCGGCATGGTTCCGACCCTTATTATCAGCGAAAAAGAAGACGAAACCGCAAGCGCGTAGATAAAAACAGCGGGCGCGGGTTGATACTTTTCAAAGCCTTAATCGAAACGAATTTTACTGTTTCGGCTAAGGCTTTCTTTTGTTTCCGGTAAATCTTTT